>JAHFUU010000330.1 GCA_023264915.1 Microthrixaceae bacterium
ACGAGGCCGTGAGATCCCTCAACCGGCTCAAGCAGCTCGGCGTGCAGATCGCCATCGACGACTTCGGCACCGGGTACGCCAGCCTCGACTACATCCGCCACTTCACCATGGCTGACTACCTGAAGATCGATCGGGCTTTCGTGGATGGTGTCGAGAACGAGGGGTCCCAGGAGGCGGCCATCTGCACCGCAGCCATAGCGCTGGCCCGTTCACTCGGCATGCGGGTCATCGCCGAGGGCGTCGAGACGGCTGACCAGAAGGAGGCGCTCGAGGCCCTCGAATGTGACCTGGCCCAGGGCTATCTGTTCAGCCGGCCGGTACCCGTGCACGAGGCGATGAAGCTGATGCTCACCGGCTGAGGGCTCTCACGACAGCCTCTCCTCACAGCGGCGCTCCAGCAGCCCAGACGAGGGCGGCCCCGGGCTCAGGCGCTGTAGCGGAACTCGGCGGCGTCGGGGATTCGTATCAGGAAGCCGTAGACCAGCTGGATGAACAAGGGCCACTTCTCCGCAGCCACCTTGGGGATGTGGCCGAGCACCTCACCCCCGCCCATCTCGATCCTCAGCGGGAGGGAGATGCCCATGAGCCATGCTCGCATCGGCTCGTCGAGCACTAGCTTGGCAACCTCAGGATCACGGCCAAGGACTCTGAACTTCTGCGCGAACGGTGAGCGATCGCGCTCTTGGACCAGCGACAGGCGGCTGTGGGGGCTGACCGTCAGCGTCGGGTAGTTGGATCCCATGTGGAAGAGCACGCACGATCGCCGCGGGTTGGAGGACTCCTCGCGGTAGGTGACGAGATCGAGGTTGAACCCCTGCATCTTCTGCCCGCCGAATATCCCGTACATCAGATCGCACAGGTCATCGGTCTCGGACTGCTGTAGGAGCGGTAGCTCACCCCATGGGATCTCCGCGGGCACCTGCTCGCGGTAGATGCGGTTCGGCTTGTCTACGTAGGTGAGTCCAAGGCTCGAGGCGAGTGCTGACATCGAGCTCTCTGAACCGAAGGCACCACCGGTCATCAGATCCAACATCTTGATCGAGGTTAGGCGCTTGCCCACTTGGGTGCTCAACCCGTCCTCAGCAAGCTGTGGACCATGTTGGGTAGGGCCCCGTCGGGTCCTGTCAGGTCCTCTGGCGGTCTTGGCGCCGGACGCCGCTAGCCACATCGATGAGCGGGCTCGTCCCAGATCCGTTCGGTTCAGAACGTCATTCCGGAACTTGACGAGATCTTGAGAGAACGATGATGCACAGTTGAGGGACTTCACCTAATATGCGTTAGCAGTTCGGCCCGTTCCGTTGGTGTTCCCGCCGCCAACGGTACGGGCCGCTCCAATTTTTCGGGTCAGCTGCCAGGCAATGCCCAGCCGATCCGGTTGGGTGCCAGGTCACGTACCCAGTTCGAAGTGCCCGGTTCACGTGCCCGCTGGTCCCTCCAGGCTGCTGGTCGGTTGCTGCTACCACCCGTCTGGTGCCGAGCGGTGGTTCGGACTTCATCCGCTGAGGACTCCTTGTTCAGCACGCACGAGGATCCTGTAGAGGTCCGCGTACAGGCCGCCCGAACCGATCAGGTCGGCGTGACGGCCCCGTTCGACCACACGACCCTGGTCGATGACGATTATCTGGTCTGCTGCGGCGATCGTCGACAACCTGTGAGCGATGACGATGGACGTCCTTCCCGCAAGGGCGGTTCCCAGGGCAACCTGAACCATGGCTTCGTTCTCCGAGTCGAGATGGCTCGTCGCCTCGTCGAGGATGACTATGGCAGGGTCCTTCAAAAGCATCCGCGCTATGGCCAGGCGTTGCTTCTCACCTCCAGAGAGCCGGTAGCCCCGCTCTCCGACAACGGTGTCATAACCGTCAGGGAGCACCGCGATTACGTCATGGATCTGGGCGGCGCGGCATGCAGCTTCGATGTCTTGCATCGTGGCATCGGGCCGCGCGTAGCGAAGGTTGTCCAGAACTGACTCGTGGAACAGATGCGGATCCTGACTCACGACACCGACAGCTGCACGCAAGGTCTCCTGGGTGAGGTCGCGAACGTCATGGCCGTCGACACGCACCGCACCAGCGGACACGTCATAGAGCCGAGGAACCAGAGAGCAGAGCGTCGACTTGCCGGCACCAGACGGACCCACGACGGCGACGAGCTGTCCCGGAAGGATCTCGAGGCTGACGTCATGGAGAACATCGACCGGACCTCGCTCATCAGCAGACTGCTCGCCTGGCCCGATTGCATCACCGCCGGCAACCTCACCTAGCGATTCGCCATCTCGACCGCCGCTGGCTGGCGCCACCAGCTCTAAGGATGCAGGGGCAGCCTCGTCGCCTGTCGGGTAGTGGAACCAGACATCCTCAAACCGCACACGGCCGGCTGGATCCACCAGGTCGACCGCCCCGGGCCGGTCGACTATCGCGTTGGGGGTGTCGAGGACCTCAAAGACCCGGTCAAAGGACACAAGGGCCGTCATGATGTCAACTCGGGCGTTGGTGAGGCTGGTCAGCGGCTGGTAGATGCGGGTGACGTAGGCGGCGAGTGCTACGAGGGTGCCCACGCTTATGGCTCTGGAGATCACGAGTTGCCCACCCACCCAGTACACGACCGCCGTTCCAAGAGCTGCGACCAGGCTCAGCGCGATGAAGAAGGTTCGCCCGTACATGGCTGAACGGACACCGATGTCTCGAACTCGACCTGCACGGTCAGCGAACTCATCGGACTCTCGCTCGTAGTTCCCGAACAGCTTCACGAGCATCGCGCCGGCAACGTTGAACCGCTCGGTCATCGTCGCATTCATGTGCGAGTTGTGGTCGAAGCCTTCTCGGGTCATGGCTTGCATCCGGCGCCCCACCCGCTTGGCGGGCAGCACGAAGACCGGGAGCAGGATCAGGGCCATCAGCGTCAACCTCCACTCGAGCACGAGCATGGCCGTGAGCGTCGTGGCCAGGACGATCACGTTCGACATGACCGCACCGAGGGTGCTCGTGACGGCTCGCTGGGCCCCGATCACATCGTTGTTGAGCCGGCTGATCAGCGCTCCTGTCTGGGTGCGCGTGAAGAACGCGACCGGCATGCGCTGCACATGGTCGAAGAGTCCAACTCGCAGATCGAAGATGAGACCCTCACCGATGCGAGCTGACCACCACCTCTCAGCGAACGACAAGCCAGCGGAAACGACCGCAACACCCACCACCGCCAGAGCCAACCAGTTCAGCTGGGCCCCGTTGCCCGAAGGGATCGAGGTGTCGATTATCTGGCGGAACACCAGTGGGGGGACCAGGTCCAACAGGGCGGCCAAGACGATCGTCAGCAGGAAGCCCACAATCATCGATCGATACGGCCGGGCGAGGGCAACCACGCGCCGCACGATGCCTTTGGAGACCTCGACCCCTTTGATCTTGGCCGGATCGAACCCCATCGCCATGTGCGGAGGCATGCGCATCCCTAAAGGCTACGGCGATGCATGCAGTCCGAGCGCCGGCCCGCTGCCAAGAGTGCAGCCCAGCACAACTACTCTCCTCGGCGTGATCACTCGACCACGTCGAGCCTCTGGTCAGCGCCGGCCCCACGGGTTGGCACACATCGTGCTCGCCGCGATGCTGGCAGCCTGCGCGATCCTCGACAGTCCCGGCGGGTCAGTCGCTTCAGGCACGACGGCCTCGGCCCCTGCGCTCGGGCCCACCTGGCCGATCGGACACGACGGAAGATGGCTGACAGACGTCTCTGGGCGAGTGGTCCTGTTCCACGGTGTGAACATGGTCTCCAAGGGTCTGCCGAGCCCCGCTCAACGAGGTTTCGGGCCAGAAGACATCGACTGGCTCGCTTACAACGGGTTCACCGCCGTGCGCTTGGGGCTCACCGCTTCGGCCTTGATGCCACAGCCCGGGGCCATCGACCACGCGTTCCTCGATTCCTTCGTCGCCACCGCCCACGATCTGACCGCTCGCGGGCTCGCGGTCCTCATCGACCTCCACCAGGACGGGTGGAGCTCGGCGATGTGCCTGGATGGCTTCCCCGACTGGATGACGATCACCCACGGGGCGCCCAACACGGGCGATCACGGTATCCCGTGGTGCTACCTGAACAACCCCGCAGTGAGCGCTGCGTTCCAGAGCCTTTGGGACAACGAGAGCGGGCCGGGCAACATCGGGCTTGCAGACCGCGTCGCCGAGATGTTCGTCGCGCTCGCCGACGCTGCGGGCCAAGACC
>JAHFUU010000331.1 GCA_023264915.1 Microthrixaceae bacterium
CAGTGGACGGCGAGCTGCTCGAGCAAAAAGACGCCAAGGCCCTTCCCTCCTCGGACTGAATCGCCATGAACCTCATGATGCTGCTGGAGATGGCCGCATCCGGCTTCGGCGACCGCGTCGCTGTCACCAGCGGCCCTGACTCCCTCACCTACTCCGAGCTGTTCGCTGCGGCCGGCTCAGCAGCAGTTGACATCCAGGCTTCAGGATGTGAGCACGCGGCGATCGTGGACACCAACAGCCTCGCTGTACCGGTCGCCCTGTTCGCCAGCGCTTGGGCAGGAGTTCCCTTCTCACCGCTCAACTACCGCCTCACCGGCGAAGAGCTGGACGCGCTTGTCAGCCGGGTGTCTCCGGCATATGTGGTGACCGGCGGTGAGCGGATCGAGCGGATCGGCTCGCTCGACGGCGTCACTGCGGTGCAGCGAGCCGACTTCTTGGAGCTGGCTCGGGCAGGCTCGCAACCTGACGAGAGCTGGTCCATGGATCCCGAGCAGACGGCGATCCTGCTCTTCACGAGCGGCACGACTGGGGTGCCGAAAGCTGCCGTGCTCCGCCACAAGCACCTCGTGTCCTACATCTTGAGCTCGGTCGACTTCGGCGGCGCGCCAGAGGCATCCGCTGCTCTTGTCAGCGTCCCGCCGTATCACATCGCCGGAATGGCCTCGATAGCCAGCTCGGTGTATGCGGGACGCCGGATGGTTCAGCTCGAGAGCTTCTCCGCCGAGGCCTGGATCGGCCTGGCGCGCACCGAGCACATCACCAACGCGATGGTCGTGCCCACGATGCTCGTTCGCATCATCGACGAGCTCGAACGCTCGGGCGGCGCCGCTCTGCCCGAGCTCAAGGCGGTCTCATACGGCGGCTCCAAGATGCCCGTCGGGGTGATCGAGAAGGCGATGGAGCTGTTGCCAGAAGCGGATTTCACCAACGCTTACGGCCTCACCGAGACCAGCTCCACGATCACGATCCTGACCCCGGAAGACCACAGGCAGGCCGTTGCCAGCGATGACCCCGCGATACGCAAGCGGCTGGGGTCACTCGGCACCCCTTTGCCCAGCATCCAGCTCGAGATCCGCGACGACGCCGGCAACGCCCTCGGGCCTGGCGAGCGCGGCGAGATCTATGTCCGCGGCGATCAGATCTCGGGCGAGTACCTCGACCAGGGCAGCCGGCTCGAAGGCGACTGGTTCCCCACCCGCGACGGAGGCTGGGTGGACGAGGACGGCTACCTGTTCCTCGAGGGGCGCATGGACATCATCGTGCGCGGCGGCGAGAACATCTCGCCCGGAGAGATCGAGGACGCCCTTCTCGCCCACGAGGCTGTCGCTGACTGCGCGGTCGTGGGCATCGAGGACGTCCAGTGGGGAGAGGCCGTCGCAGCTGCGGTGGTCCTTCGCGAGGGGCGTTCAGCCACACAGGACGATCTTCAGGGCTGGGTGACCAACCATCTCCGCTCGTCGCGCTCGCCGTCCCGGGTGGAGTTCGTCGACGAGCTGCCCTACAGCGAGACCGGGAAGCTGCTGCGGCGCCAGGTTCGCGACGACATGGCCAGCTGAGGCCCGGTCCGGCAACCTCCTGCCCCCCTGCCACCAACGACTGCCACCAACGACGGTTCTGTGATCGAGCCGCCGCAACAAGGTGTTGCCGCGCGGCTGTGAGACGTATATCATCATCAGCACCCAAACCAGCAACACCAACAGCGGATCCCGCTTCCTCCAACAGTGGGATCCGTCCTCCTTACGGGTCCCGCCAACCGACCAGGCGGGGCCCGTAACCCCTTTTGGGCACCTACTTCACTGGCGGCACAGCACGTCGGCGCGTGTGCTCTCGAAGACCTCGATCACCTCGTCGATGCAGTCCGAGGGCACCTCCGCATCAGCCATCGCGGCCCGGAGGTAGCCGAGCGTCGCATCGAAGTGGCGGTCGCTCAAACCGTGCTCGACCAGCCGCTTGTGGGACGCTCGCAGCCGTGGGCCGTCATACTCGGACGCACCCAGCACCCGACCCAGGAAGTCGAACTGCTTGCCGGCCCACACCTCCAGGTCGATTCCCTCGAGGAACGGCGCAAGCTCACCATCGGCCTGCATTCTGCCGTGCAGACCCTCGAGCGTCTCGATGACTGCTGACGCTCCACCCATCCGTTCGAGCAGCGTCTCCATGTCTGTTGAACCTTCCGTATCGGCCTGTGCAGATGTGCCGGTCATCGTGTTCCTCTCATCGGGTGTATCTGGGACGCTACCGGTGCCAGGCTCCAAAGCGACCCCGATCAGCCTTGGCTCGCCCGATCGAGCTGTCGGGCCGATCACGTCGAATCGATGACGAACAGGTTCCCCGACTCGCACCACACCGAATCGTCGGTGTAGCCCTCGGGTACCGTCGTCAGCTCAGCCAGCAGGTACCAGCGCCATGGCGGGTCTCCGTGGTCGACGAAGGTGCCAGTCAGCGTCCCGGCGAAGTCCTGCCTGCCCGCGAACCTCGTGCCGGCGACACCGCTACCACCATCACATTCGGCTCGCTTGCCGGCCAGCTCCGGATCGAAGCCCTCTTCGCGCCGCATGTGCCCTGATGCCTACGAGTCGCCCACGATCGACTCGAAGGTCTCGAGGGCCTCCTCTACGAGGTCATAGAGGATCTGCTTGGCCGGCTTCATCGTGGTCACGAAACCGACGCCCTGACCGGCCGCCTCGGTCATCAGGTCAGCTCGACGATTGTCGTTGGCACCCTGGATGTAGTCAGAGCTGAGCAGCATCTGGTAAGGGGCGTTGAGGACCTCTGGGGCTCCGGGCTTGGCCCATTCCTGGGTCCATGGGCAAGACAGCACCCGCATGGGCATGCCCGAGATGGACCGGCTGTAGGTCGTGTCCTCGTTGGTGGCGGCCAGCAACCGCTCCTTGATGATCATGTCGACGTCGGACTCACGGCACGCCAACCACAACGTCCCTGTCCAGACGCCAGCCGCGCCAAGGCACAGCGAGGCGGCCAGGTGCCGGCCCGTCGTGACTCCGCCGGCGGCGATTATCGGGGTGTCTCGAGCCATGGCCGCCACCTCGGCGACGATCGAGAACGTGCCCACAGCCCCGGTGTGGCCGGCGGCGTCATAGCCTTGAGCGATGATGGCGTCGACACCCGCTTCGAGCTGGCGCTTCGCTTGCCGCGCCTTGCCCACCAGGCCGAAGACCAGGATGTCGCGCTCGTGCGCAGCGTCGAGGATGAAAGCCGGGCTGCCCAACCCCGAGGCGATGACCGGAACGCGCTCGTCAAGCAGGACATCCAGCTGCGCCCTGGCCAGCTCTTGGTTGAGCCCACCCCACTGGTGCAAGTCGACTGCGCCCTTTGGGTCGGGCACGTCGTAGCGCTCCTTGATCTCTCGGGCGAAGCGGCGGTGGGGCTCGGGGATGTTCGACATGAGCTCGTCGAGAGAGCCAGATGGAGGCACCGACGCAGGCAGAACCAGGTCGATTCCGAACGGCTTCCCGTTGACACGATCACGGATCCACTTGACATCAGCAGCTATCTCGTCGGGCGTGTGCATCGCCTCACCGAGAACCGCGAAGCCGCCGGCATTGATGACCGAGGTGGCGACGTCCTTGCAGTGGGTGAAGGCGATGACAGGGAACTCGATGCCCAGCATGTCGCAGAGCTTGGTCCTCAACGGATCCTTGTTCATGGGGATGACTCCTCGTCACAGGGGGGTGCGCCGTGGCCGGCAACCGAGGCGGTGACCAGTCCTCACGCCCGCAGTCCCTGCGGCCGGAGGTGGCGGCCAGATTACCGGATCGCGCCAGATGGTGAAAGTTCCCTACCAAACGGTTAAGGTCGCCCTTGGACGGGCGGCGGGCTGCACTGCGAGCATGGGCGACCCAACGCTCGCAGAGGCACCGGCTGGCAAGGCCACCGGATCGACACGAGCTGATCTATGAGGCGGGTGAGGAGACACATGCCAGAAGGGGCGCTCGATGGCATCCGAGTCGTGGAGCTGGGCGAGTTCGTCTCTGCTCCCTACTGCGCCAAGCTGTTCGGGGACTTCGGTGCAGACGTGATCAAGGTCGAGCCCCCGGGCGGTGACCTCGCCCGCAGGCTGGGACCGTTCCCCGGAGATGAGCCTCACCCTGAGCGGAGCGGGCTGTTCGCGCTGTTGAACACGAACAAGCGCGGAGTGACGCTCGACCTCGACACCGACTTGGGTCGGGACCGGT
>JAHFUU010000332.1 GCA_023264915.1 Microthrixaceae bacterium
TCGCCAGGCCGTCTCTCAAGGTCAGCCCCGCCACGGGCGTGTAGGTGCCAGCGATGAAGATGAAGATCATCGAATGATCCATCCGCCGCATGCGCCTTCGGGCCCTCGGGGACCAGTTGACCCTGTGGAACAGAGCACTGACCCCGAACAACCCCAAGAGGCACACCGCGTAGATGCCCACGAGCCACCGGGCCCTGCCGCTGGGGGCGAACCCGACCAGCAGGGGGCCGAGCCCCAAAGCCACGAAGAAGGCAACCTCGTGGGAGACCCCACGGAAGCGAGGCTTCTGTGGGGCCTGACCACCCAGGTCTGGCTCGGTGGTCACTGGTACCGGTTCCACAACCGTAGAACTGTACCCCGCGCGCCCGTCCCGGTCAGCCCGTCAGCGAGAACTGTGCTCCCAGCGCCACGGCCGGTTCGGCGTCGCCCCTGAGCGTGAGCTTCAGTCCTCGAGCGCTTGCGGGGACCGATGGTCATCCAGCTTCTCGGCGGGCACCTGCCCTGACCAGACCTCGCCGTGGGTCCAGTCGGGCTGCTTGGTCGAGAAGCGCTGATCGATGACTCCCTCATAGCCGTCGATGTCGACGAGCTCAGCGACCAGGAAGGGCTCAGAAGCAGGTGCGGTGCGGTCCAGGTGCGCTTGGAACTCCTCTGGGAAGGCCTCTATCAGGCTCCCGATGACTGACTGCTGTTGGGATGCGAGGAAGCAGCGGGCGCCCTCGGTGACCGTGGTGAGGCGGCGGCGGACCTTGTCGAGATCCGACTCGCCTGCCTTGTTTCGGCAGAGGGCACCGAGCAGGTCCGAGACTGCGACGCCGTCGTGCTTGCAGGGCGAGCACTGGCCGCAGGACTCCACGGCCAGGAACCGAGAGACACCCGCCGCGACCGAGACCATGTCGACGGTGTTGTCAAAGACCATGAATCCCCCCGCACCGAGCCCCGTCCCGGCCTCTTGCATGTCCTCATAGGTGCAGGGCGTGTCGATCTTGTCCGCCGTCAGCACGGGGTTGGAGACCCCTGACAGCACGGCCTTCACGCGCTGGCCGAGCTGGACACCGCCTCCGATCACCTCTATCACCTCGCTCAACGGGGTGCCCATGGGCACCTCGGCGACGTCGTCTCGAACCGTCGACCCCGTGACAGTGCACACGATGGTTCCCGGAGATTGCTCTGTTCCCTCGGTACGGAACCATTCGGGCCCCCGCGCCAGGATTCCAACCACGTTGGCGAGGGTCTCCACGTTGTCGACGAGCGCCGGCGGAGCGACCTGCTCACTGGTGGGTCCGGCCAGCTCGATGTTGGCCGACAGCCCGCTGCTTCGGTCGATGAGGTCTGCCGCGGCCCATACCTCGGTCACCCCGCGGCGGTACGGCGGCTGGATCCGGGGGAACGGGTACCGGCCGTCGATGACCTCGAGCATCGCGGTCTCCTCGCCATAGAGGTACTCGTTCGGCCCCTGGATGACCCCGACAGCCATCCCTTCGGTCCATCCAGCCTCGATCATCTCCGCCAGCGCCCCCTGCACCCTCTGCACCTCGGCTGCGAAGGTTCGCTTCATCCCGATGGCTATCGAGTTGGCACCCACTGCTCGGGCTGCGATCAGCGCCCCCTCGATCACGACGTAGGGGTCTGCACCGATGATCGTGCGGTCCTTGTAGGTGCCTGGCTCGCCTTCGGCGGCGTTGACCACCACCGTCGCGGGAAAGCCAGCGGCGGCGTTGTCGATGATCGTCTGCCACTTGCGGGCGGTCGGGAAGCCACCCCCTCCCCTTCCCCGAAGCCCTGCGGCGCCAAGCGCGGACACGATCTGTTCGGGGCTCATCTGCCGGGCCGCTTCGAGACCGCGCCCGCCCCGCCGCTTGAGGTACTCATCCAACGAGGTGATCGGTTTCGGGAACAGCACGCGGTGGACGACGGTCATCGCTTCTCCTGGGGACGGTGGCGGGCCGATTCTAGGCAGCGTCCAGGAGAGCTCGACTGCTCAGGCCAGCCCGTGTGAATGGGCGAGCTCTGCGAGTGAGACCTCGGGACGGGCCCCGACATGGCTGATGACCTCGGAGGCTGCCAGGCCGGCCAGCCGGGCGCAGTTCTCGAGGTCACGACCGTGCGTGAGGCCATAGAGGAACCCCGCGGCGTACTGATCCCCGGCACCTGTGGTGTCCATCACCGTCGGAACCGGGTGCGCGGTCACCTCGATGCGGTCACCGTCGCTGGTCATCACCACAGAACCGGCTGAGCTGCGCGTGAGGCAAGCCACGTCGCAGTGCCCGGCCACACGCTCGGCGGCCTCGGCGAAGGACTCCACCTCATACAGCGAGCAGATCTCTGCCTCGTTCGCGAACAGGATGTCGACCTGATGCTCGGCCAGATCGAGGAACTCCTGGCGGTGGCGGTCGACGCAGAACGGGTCAGAGAGCGTGAAGGCGACCCGGCCGCCGGACCGTCGCGCGGTCTGCATCGCCTTGAGGATCGCTGACTTCGCGCTGGGAGAGTCCCAGAGGTAGCCCTCGTTGTAGATCACCTGGGCAGAACCGATGAGATCCTCGTCGATGTCGTCGGGGGCAATGAGGCTGGATGCACCGAGGAACGTGCTCATGGTGCGCTCGGCGTCCGGGCTCACGATGATCAGGCAACGTCCGGTCGGAGCGTCGACACCGTCTCGAGGTTGCTGGAAGTGAACGCCGATCGCGCGGATGTCGTGCGCGAACACCTCTCCGAGCTGATCAGCGGCCACCTTGCCGACGAAGCCCACCTGACCACCGAAGGAGGCCAGGCCCGCGGCCGTGTTGGCCGCGGATCCACCTGATGCCTCCACTGCTGGCCCCATCTGCCCGTACAACGCGTGGGCGAGGTCCTCGTCGATCAACCTCATGCTGCCCTTGACCATGTCCCAGGCATCAAGGAAGCCGTCGTCTGCATGGGCTATCACGTCTACGAGCGCGTTCCCGACGCAGACGACATCGAAGGTGTTCGCCATCTGTTCCTCGTTCTGGTCAGCGGTGACAGGGGCGAGCAGGGCCCAGCCGGCTCACTCGGGCGCGCTCTCGCTCGCCGGCTCGGTCTCAGTTGGGCCAGGGGTTGCTTGCTCGTCGCCGGTGTCGCCGGTGCCGACCTCGAGGCGGTTGTCGACGTCGGTGACGCCAGGGATGGCCGCAGCCACCCGGCCGAACTCGTCGCGGGCCTCGTCGTCACGCACCTCGCCAGTCAGGACCACGCGCCCTGCAATCACCGAGACGTTGGGTTGGGGTTCGATGTGCCAGGTGCGTGGCGCGTGGCTCAACTCGAAAGCGACCTTGTCGACCAGCTCGTCATCTGTGATCGTGCCGCCCCCAGCAGCCAGGGCCCGCAGCTTGTCACGCAGCTCACGTCCGGTCATCGGGGTCAGGAGGAGCCCGACGGCCAGCCCTATGAGACCGAACAGGATCCCGCGGAACCCCACCAGCCTGGTCGTCGCGCGGCAGGCCCTGGCCGGCAGCAAGGTCGCCTTCCAAGCGATGCGGCTGGTCAGGCTCGTCACGGCCCAGACCAACTTGAAGGGCAGCATCGCCAGCTTGAACAGACCTCCGATGAGCTTCCCGATTGCTTTCATGTCTTCCCCTCAGTGTTGACGGAACCTTTGACCAATGCGCCGAGCCAGCTCATTCGAAGAGGGCATCGACGAACTCGTCGGCATCGAAGGGCACCAGATCGTCTGCCGCCTCGCCGAGGCCCACCAGCTTGACGGGTATGCCGAGCTGGCTCTGTATCGCGAAGATGATGCCACCCTTGGCGGAGCCGTCGAGCTTGGTGAGCACGACCCCGGTCAGATCGACGGCTTCTGTGAACTGGCGGGCCTGCTGGAGCCCGTTCTGCCCGGTGGTCGCGTCGAGCACCAGCAGGACCTCGGTGACGGTTCCCTCGCCCTTGTCTGCGACACGCCTCACCTTGCCAAGCTCCTCCATGAGGTTGACCTTGGTGTGCAACCGGCCAGCGGTGTCAGCCAGAACCAGATCAGCCTTGTGAGAAGCCGCGCTGGCGATCGCGTCGAAGATCACAGCGCTCGGGTCACCACCCTCGTTGCCACGGACGAGATCAGCCCCCGCTCGTTCAGCCCAGGATTGGAGCTGCTCGGCAGCCGCAGCACGGAAGGTGTCACCCGCGGCCATGACGACAACCTTGCCGCCTTGCACCTCTAGCTTGCCGATCTTGCCGA
>JAHFUU010000333.1 GCA_023264915.1 Microthrixaceae bacterium
TCCCCTGACAGCAGGCTGAGCTATGAGGTCGACTGGACCGGCCGGTTCCGTGGGTCCACGCCGGCCGTGGTGCGGCCGGGCTCCACCAGCGAGGTGGCCGAGGTCCTCCGGATGTGCAACGAGAGCGGTACGGCTGTGGTCCCCCAAGGCGGGAACACGGGTCTCGTAGGGGGCAGCACCCCGATGTCGGGCGAGGTGGTGTTGAGCTTGGGGCGCCTGAAGGATCTCGAGCCGGTGGACCTTGCGGCGGGGCAGGTGACCGCTGGAGCCGGAGTGACGATCTCCGCGGTTCACGAGCTCGCAGCGGAGGCGGGGCTTGCCTACGGGGTCGATCTTGCCTCCCGTGACAGCGCGACCGTCGGCGGCACCGTCGCCACCAACGCGGGCGGGATCCACCTCCTCCGCTATGGCGGCACCCGCGAGCAGCTCGCCGGCATACAGGCCGTCATGGCGGACGGCCGCGTCATCGCCCACATGGGTGGCCTCGCCAAGGACAACACCGGCTATGACCTCGCCGGCCTGTTCTGCGGCTCCGAGGGCACCCTCGCGGTGGTCACTGCGGCGCGACTCCGGCTGGTGAGCCGCCCCGGTGAGACCGTGGTCGCGCTGGTTGGTCTCGAGTCTGTCCCAGCAGCTGTGGCGGCGGCCGTGCCCCTGCGGTCGGTTCGCAGCCTCACCGCAGCAGAGCTGCTGCTCGATGACGGGGTCAGGCTGGTCTGTGAGTCCTTCGGTCGCCCCGCTCCATTTGCCAGGGGATCCGCGGCCTACCTGCTGCTGGAGGCCGCGTCAGAGGATGACCCGGCCGGCGAGCTTGCATCCGCGGTCGGTGCACTCGACGGCGTGGAGCAGGTAGCGGTCGCGGCCGACACCCGTAAGGCTGCGGCACTGTGGGCCTACCGCGAGCTGCACACGCCGGCGGTGAACCTTCTCGGACCTCCCCGCAAGCTGGACGTGACGCTCCCGGCCGACCAGCTGGCCAGATTCCTCGCCGAGGTCAGGCTTGCCGTTGCCCGAGTCGAACCCGCCGCCAAGGCATGGCTCTTCGGCCACATCGGCGACGGCAACATCCACGTGAACATCAGCGGGCCCTGGCGCGAGGCATGCAGCCAGGAGGTAGGTGACCGCCTGGACCAGGCAGTCTTCGAGCTCGTCGCGGCTCTGGGTGGCAGCATCAGTGCCGAGCACGGCATCGGCATCGCGAAGCGGCGGTGGCTGCACCTCAACCGTTCCGAGGAAGAGATCGAAACGTTCCGTTCGATCAAGGCCGCTCTCGACCCAAGCGGGATCCTGAACCCGAACGTGCTGATCCCGTGATCGGGGCTCGCAGGCATGATCTGCACCTCGAGGTCTGAGGGCTCAGCCCCGCCCGACGAGTCATTTGATCGGGATGGGATCGTCGGGCCCTCATCTCGAGGACCGCGCTTGCATCGTCAGCCGAGCATCCGGCGGCTCGGTGCTCACTCGAACCACTGATCCCGGGCCATCAGCACCTCCTTGAGCGCAGATGGCCGGTCGGTCATGATGCCGTCGACCCCGAGGTCCAGCAGCTGTCCCATCACGGCGGGATCATCCACGGTCCAGACATGGACGTCGAGCTTGCGGGCGCGGGCCAGGCGGAGGAATCGCTCGTTCACTATTCGGACCCTGCCGCGGTGTGGCGGGACCTGGGCGCAGTCCTCGACGAAGCGCCTCCTGGTCCCTGCCATCAGGAGCGCAACCGATCTCGGGCCGCAGGATGTTGCCAGGCCAGGCCCCAGCAGCTTGCGCAGGCGTGCGAGCCGCCTGTCAGAGAAGGACCCGATGCACACGCGGTCCACAGCGCGGGATCGCTCGATGGTTCTGGCCAAGGCTTCGACGGCGGCGTCGTGCTTGGGATCGATGTTCACCCGGACCTCGGGCCACGTGCCGAGGATGTCCTCCAGCAGCGGTATCGGTTCACGGCCGTCGACAAGGGCGCGGCTCACCTCGCTGTAGGGGAGCTCGCTGATCGCTCCCGTGCGGTCCGTGACCCGGTCGAGCTTGGCGTCATGGAAGGCGAGCAGGACGCCGTCGGCAGTCACATGCACGTCGGTCTCGACATACCGGTAGCCCAGCCTGATCGCTCCCTCGAAGGCAGGCATGGTGTTCTCGGGCCAGGCGCCTGCACCCCCGCGGTGAGCGAATGCGAGCGGCCCCGGCCAGTCGAAGAACGGCTTGGTGGCCATGACCTGGTTTGTAGCTCAACTCGGGGCTGGTAACGCAGTCGCCGGCCGCACCGTCAGCGGATGCAGCCTGTCAGGTGAGGCCGGGCGCGGCCGGTTACCTAGGCTGAAGGAGTGGTTCGACGTCCCCCAGCCGGCTCGGTCCCCGACGCGCCGGGTTCTTACCAGTTCAAAGACGCCGAGGGGCGGGTCATCTACGTCGGGAAGGCCCGGAGCCTCCGTCAACGCCTGCCGAGCTACTTCCAGAACCCAACCGGGCTCCGACCCCGCACAGCTCAGATGGTGAGGTCGGCCGAGACGGTCGAATGGATCCAGGTGAGCACCGAGGTCGAGGCACTGATGCTGGAGTTCAGCCTCATCCAGCGGTTCAAGCCACGCTTCAACGTCCGCTACCGCGACGACAAGAGCTACCCGTACCTGGCCGTCACCGTCTCTGACCAATGGCCTCGAGCGGTGGTGACGAGGGGATCCAAGAAGAAGGGCGTGCGGTACTTCGGCCCGTACGGGCACGCGTACGCGATCCGCGAGACCCTTGACCTGTTGCAGCGCAGCTTCCCGATACGGACCTGCTCGGACAACAAGCTGAACCATCACGAGAAGCTTGGCAAGCCCTGCCTGCTCTACCACATCGAGAAGTGCTCAGGACCATGTGTCGGCCAGATCGACAAGGCTGGCTATGACGGGTTGGTTCGCGAGCTGGTCGACTTCCTCGAGGGTGACACCGACGCGATCGTCGGCCGCCTCGAGTCCCAGATGGCCGAGGCGTCCGCGGCACTCGAGTTCGAACGTGCGGCCCGCTGTCGTGACCGGTTGGCCAGCGTCAACAAGGCCATCGAGAAGCAGCAGATGGTGCTGGATCGAACAGAGGACCTTGACGTGGTCGGCGTGGCTGGCGACGAGCTCGAGGCCGCCGTGCAGGTCTTCATGGTGCGGCGAGGACGGGTCGTGGGCCGGAAGGGCTTCGTGATCGACAAGGCTGAGGACCTGAGCGACTCCGAGCTCGTGGACCGGGCCTTGGAGCGCCTCTACTACGACCAACCGACGATGGGGGTGCCGAAGCAGGTCCTGGTGCCTTGCGAGTCGGCGAACCCGGGGCTCTACGAGCGCTGGCTGGCCGACCAGCGCGGCTCCGCGGTGAAGGTCAAGGTGCCCCAGCGCGGTGGCAAGAGGGAGTTGTTGAGGACAGTCACGCAGAACGCCCGCGAGGAGCTCACGCGCCACCGGCTCAAGCGCGCATCTGACCACAACAGCCGAGCGAAGGCTCTGAGCGAGCTGCAGGAGATCCTCGACCTCGCGCAGGCCCCGCTGCGCATCGAGTGCTTCGACATGAGCCACATCCAGGGCCGCGACTACGTGGGCTCGATGGTCGTGTTCGAGGACGGGCTTCCGAAGAAGAGCGACTACCGCCGCTTCAAGATCCGCGAGGTGGACGGCAACGATGACTTCGCGGCAACTGAGGAGGTCGTGCGCCGCCGGCTGCGCAACTACCTGGAAGAGCGTGCCAAGCCGATCGAGGCGCGCAGAGCCACGTTCGCCTACCCGCCTCAGCTGCTCGTGGTCGATGGAGGCAAGGGGCAGCTCAACTCCGTCGTCGGTGTCCTCGAAGAGCTCGGTCTGGGCGCTGAGATCCCGGTCATCTCCCTGGCCAAGCGGTTCGAGGACGTGTACGTGCCCAACCGGAGCGAACCTGTCCGCGTCCCGCGCCAATCTGAGGCCCTGTACCTCTTGCAGCGGTTGCGTGACGAGGCGCACCGGTTCGCCATCACCTATCACCGCCAGCTCCGCGGCAAGCGCATGACGAGATCTGTGCTGGATGGCATCCCCGGGCTGGGCCCGGCGCGCAAGAAGCGGCTCGTCGCCGAGCTCGGCGGGGTCAACGCTGTCAAGCACGCCTCCATCGAGGACCTCAGAGCGCTTCGTTGGCTTCCCGAACCTGTGGCGATCGCGACACATGACAGGATCCACGGGGTTCCGCGCAGGG
>JAHFUU010000334.1 GCA_023264915.1 Microthrixaceae bacterium
GAGCCAGCTCTACCCGATGGGTCCTCAGACCTTCAGCCTCCCGCCCGCGGTCGCGTTGAACCAGGACGGGCGGATGGAGGTCTTCGCGGTGGGTACGGACAGCAGGCTCTGGCACATCTACCAGGTGGTACCCAACGGCACCTGGTAATCGTGGGAACCCCTCGGCTCTCGCACCTTCGCCGGCCCGCCCTCGGTGATCGCCAACGCTGACGGGCGCCTGGAGGTGTTCGTGCTCGGCACGGACACGACCATCTGGCACTCGTTCCAGGTGGCACCCAACGCCTACTGGTCGGCCTTCTATCCGTTGACCACCGGCCTGGCCGCCTGAGGGCCCACCAGGGCCACGAGCACGCCCCTGTGGGCCACCGACGATCGTTCAGGCGGGCCCGGCAGCGCGCGGGTTGTCCCAGTTCGCGGACCCTATCGGGCATGCCATCCGAGGCGGCCGGGTGCGGGTACGGCGCAGCGCGCGGTGTCGAGGGTCAGCAGAGCGTGGTGTCGCGGTCAGCGGTCACCCTCGAAGATGCGGGTGGCCTCGCCGTAGACGGCGACCTGCTGGTTGAGAGGCACCAGGTCGCGGCGGTACTGGCGGTGGGTACGCTCGATGGCGTCTTGGGCAGTGGCCTGCGCTTCGGCCAGCTCAGACCTGAGCCGAGCCAGTTGAGCCTCGAGCTCGAGCACTCGCTTGACTCCTGCCAGGTTGAGCCCATCTTCGGTCAGCTCCTGGATCCTGTGCAGGACCGCCAGGTCGTCCTCGCTGTAGCGGCGACTACCCCCAGGGGTGCGGGCCGGCTCGACCAAGCCCTTTCGTTCATAGATTCGCAGCGTCTGAGGGTGCACACCGGCGAGCTCGGCTGCCACCGATATCACATACACGGCTTTGGTTCGTCGAATCGGGCTCATCTGGTCACTGCTTCATTGCGTCGTGGGCTCGGGCCGCGCCGGTTGTCCTGGGCTGGTACCAGTGTGAGCGACCGGAGCGGCTGTGTCACTCACCCTCGTCCCTCGTCCCTCGTCCCTCGGCCTCTGGCCTGTGGCCGCTGGCCCGTGGGCTGTGGGTCTGGTCGTCAGACTCCAAGGTGATCTCGTGGTGACCCCTCAGTTGCCTCGGCGAAGGCCTCCACGGCTTGGCGTTGCTCCTTGTTGAGCTTCTTGGGCACGACGACCTCGACCTTGACCATCATGTCGCCCGTGCCCTTCTTGGCTGGCACGCCCCTGCCCTTGACCCGCAGCACGGTGCCCGCCTTGGTGCCCGCCGGCACCTTGAGCGTCACCGGGTCCCCGTCAAGGGTGGGAACCCGGATCTGGGTGCCGAGAGCGGCCTCGGGGAAGGTGATCGGAACACTGATCGTGAGGTTGTTGCCGTCGCGTCCGAAGCGATCGTCGGCCTTGGTGTGGATCACGATGTAGAGGTCACCAGCAGGTCCCCCGTTGCGGCCCGGACCGCCCCGCCCCTTCAGCTTGATCCGTTGCCCGTCGTTGACCCCAGAGGGGATGCGGACCTTGACCTCGCGCGGGCGACGCTCGACACCGGTGCCGTGGCAGTTGGTGCACGGATCGGTGACCTTGGTCCCGCGTCCCGCACAATCCGCGCATGGCGAGCTGAACGAGAAGAATCCCTGGTTCTCGTCGATGACGCCTCGCCCGCCACAGGTCGGGCACGTGATGGGCGTGCTACCCGGCTTCGATCCAGTTCCGTGGCACACCGAGCAAAGTGCGTCGCTGGTGAGGTGGACCGTCGTGGTGATGCCTCTGACCGCGTCGGGGAACGACAGGAACAGCTCGGTCTCGAGGTCAGGGCCGCGCTGTGGGCCCATGCCGCGGCTGACGCCTCCCCCCCGCCGACCACCACGATTGAACAGACCGCCGAGCAGGTCACCAAGGTTGCCGAGATCGTCCGTGGAGAAGTTACCGCCGAACCCTCCGCCCCCTGGGCCCCCACCGAATCCGCCTAGAGGCCCCAACTTGCGAACCTCGTCGTACTCTGAGCGCTTGGTCTCGTCGCCTATCACGTCATAGGCGGCAGCCACCTCCTTGAAGCGCTCCTCGGCCTCGGGGTTGTTGGGGTTGGCGTCGGGGTGCAACTCGCGCGCGAGCTTGCGGTAGGCCTTGGTTATCTCTTTCTGCGATGCGGACTCAGAGACGCCGAGCGTCTTGTAGTAGTCCTTCTCGAACCACTCACGTTGTGGAGCCAAAGCTCACCTCCGGGCAAGCCGTGCTCAACCCTTGACCTTCACCATGGCCGGGCGGATCACCTTGCCCTTCCACGTGTAGCCGATGCGGAGGATGGCCACGACGGTCGGCTCGTCGCCGTCCTCGCCCTCTTCGTGCATCACGGCCTCGTGGAGGTTGGGATCGAAAGGCTCACCCACTGGGTCGAGTCGCTCGAGGCCCTCGCGTTCGAGGACCTCCAGAAACGACTTCTGGATCGGCTCTACTTCGGTCTGGTCCTGGCTCACCGCTGCGTCGCACGCGTCGAGAACCGGAAGAAGCTGGGTGACGAGCTGGCTCGTCGAACGCTCGAGGCGCTCGGCCACGTTCCTGTCAGCTCGCTTCTTGAAGTTCTCGAAGTCGGCCTTCACCCGCATGAAGGCCTCCTTGTACTCGTCTCGCTCAGCAGCCAGATCGGACCTTCCGACGGTGCCGTCGACGAACACGTCCTCGTCGACGGCGACGCCTGTATCGATCAGCTCGCCGTCGTCGTGGTCGTCGACAACCTCGGCGTCGACAACCTCAGCGTCGGCTGCGGCCGGATTCTCCTCTGCCATCGCTTCGGCCTCTAGAACCTCGTCGTCGTCGGGAGTTGGGTTCGCAGTGCTCATCTGTCTGCCCACCCTCGCCCAAGCCTCGCCAGCGAGATGCTTGCACGGGTTCGCGCGGTGCTCTCGCCCGTGCAAGTCGATCTGCCCTTACAAGGAGATCTGAAAGGGTGCCGCGGAAAGATCATGGCTCTGCCCGCCTGGGCCCTTGGCCTCCGGGTCGAGGCTCGGTCATTTGTTGGCCTCGTCGTCATCGACGATCTCGGCATCGACCACCTCGTCGTCGTTGGGCCCTTGGGCACCGCTGGGTCCGCTTCCTGATCCGGCCGAGGCGTAGTCACCCTCTGCCTGGGCTGCTTGCTGGTACAGCTTCTGGGTGAACTCCTGGCTGGCGTTCATGAGTTGCTCGGTCCGGGAATCGATGTCTTCGATGCTTGTCCCGTTGAGCGCTTCTTTGAGATCGCCGAGCCGGGTCTCGACGGCGCTGCGCTCGTCACCTGAGAGCTTGTCGCCCTGCTCGCGCATGAGCTTCTCGGTCTGGTAGACGAGGTTCTCGGCCCGGTTGCGCGACTCGGCCTCATCTCGACGCTTGCGATCCTCCTCGGCGTGGGCCTCGGCGTCTTTGACCATCTGGGATATCGAGTCCTTGCTGAGCGAGGACTGGCCCGTGATGGTCATCGACTGCTCCTTGCCGGTGGCGCGGTCCTTGGCGGAGACGTGCACGATGCCGTTGGCATCTATGTCGAAGGTGACCTCGATCTGGGGCACACCGCGAGGTGCAGGTGGCAGCTCGACCAGCTGGAACTTGCCGAGCGTCTTGTTGTACGCAGACATGTCGCGCTCGCCCTGCAGCACGTGGATCTCGACGGACGGCTGGTTGTCCTCGGCAGTCGTGAACACCTCGGTGCGGCGCGTGGGGATGGTCGTGTTGCGCTCGATGAGCTTGGTCATGACCCCTCCCTTGGTCTCGATGCCCAGGGACAGCGGCGTGACGTCGAGCAGCAAGACGTCTTTCACCTCGCCCTTCAACACGCCAGCCTGTATCGCAGCACCGACTGCCACGACCTCGTCAGGGTTCACGCCCTTGTGGGGGTCCTTGCCGGTGAGCTCCTTGACCAGTACGACCACGGCCGGCATGCGCGTGGAGCCGCCGACCAGCACGACGTGGTCGATGTCGCCCTTGTCGAGCCCGGCATCCTTGATCGCTTGCTCGAATGGCACCTTGCAGCGATCGAGCAGGTCGGCCGTGAGCTCTTGGAACTTCGCTCGCGTGAGCGTCTCGTCCAAGTGGAGGGGCCCCTCGGTGATGTAAGGCAGGTTGATCTGGGCCTGTTGCACCTGGGAGAGCTCGATCTTGGCCTTCTCGGCAGCTTCCTTGAGTCGCTGCATCGCCATCTTGTCCTGGGTCAGGTCCG
>JAHFUU010000335.1 GCA_023264915.1 Microthrixaceae bacterium
ACAGCGACGGCAAGGTCACCATGTCTCCCGCAGCGGTCACCAGGGGTGCGGCAACGTTGTCCAGGTCCCACCCCCTCCTCGCGGAGCTCGCGGCGACCACTAGCGTGAAGCCCAAGACCACCACCGATGACACGATCCCCCCGACGAAGGAGATGACCAGGAAGTCCGCGACCGAGATGGACTCGGTTCCGCTGAACAGCCCAGCCAGGACCTTCGCCAGAACGGCGAGCGCCATGCTCACCGACAGGGTCAGCGCGATCGCGGCCCAGATGTTCTGGCCGACCACCGTGTCACGCTTGTGCGAGAGCCGGAAGGTGCCGGTGTGGATGGTCGTGCCCAGACGGCTACCGAGCGCCCCGAAGATGTTGCCGCGCATGCCGATCGCGCCGGGCACCAGGACCAGCAGGCCCGGAAGGAGCTCGAGCTGGTGAGTCAGGCCGGCGAGCGTGACGCCCGCAACGAGGTCACCGGCGGATGAGACAGCCAGCGCGGCCAGCGCCAGCTTGAGGCCATCCGCGTCGGAGCCCATGACCTCGCGCACGCGCGCGAAGAACCGCCTGGCAGGCTTGGCCGGCATGACGACTAGGAGGCTCCGAGAGGCGCTGGGACATCGGCGGGGACTCTATCGCTGACGGTGTCGCCGGGCGAGGGCGGGTGCCGGCAACCTGTGCTCAGGCCTTGGTGGGCGTGTGCTCGGGAGACAGCGGGCTGGACAGGATCTGCTGCCAGTCGATCTGGCCCTGAAGCGCCTTCTCGCCGCCGCGCACACCGAACAGCCGCTTCGCGTACACCAGGTAGACGAGGATCGCGACGTTGACCACGAGGCCGAGGACGCGCAGCAAGGACACCTTCTGGGTGAGCTCGTGGATCTCGAGCGGCAAGAAGCCAGCGGTGGCCACCACGGTCAGGTACTCGGCCCACCGCTTCTCCTTCCACAAGAAGATGGCCTCGACCGACTCGATCACGGCGTAGGCGACAAGCACCACCAGGATCGCCTTGACCTCGCCCTTGTCCAGATGGAGCAGGCGTTCGAGCCCGCCGACGAGGACGGTATGGCTGCTGCGCCCCGCGTTGTCGATCGCCCCGTTCAGGTCGTCGACCATCGACTGCGCCCACTCGTGGATTCGCGGCAGCTGCAACTCGACGATCATCACGGCGATGGCGGCCAGCGTGAACAGCAGCCCGTGGATCCCGCGGTCGATCGCGATGAGGCGCATGATGATCGCGTCCTCGAGCGGCTTGCCGCGGCGCGGAAGATCGAGGTCGCTGATCGGTGGTACCCGCTCATAGGCCGCATCCCCCGCCGCGGGTGCCCAGCTTCGCAACCAGAGGTCGCAGCGAAGGCAGCGCGACAGCCGGGTGCCGTCCGGCTCGGAGATGCCGAGGTTCTGGTCGTCCGGGCCGAGCTCAGCTGCATCCATCGCCGGCGCTACGTGCCCGCGGATCGAACAGATCCAAGTCTCGTTGTGCCACCGCCTGGGGACGACCCTCATGGGCCATGACGTTATCGCTGCCGGGCACCGCGAGAGCGAGTGCGCTGGCGAGCCGGGCGGATGCGCCTAGGCGACAGCCACTTGCTCGCAGCGAGCGAGGAGATCGCGCCGATTGGCGAGCCGCCTCGCTTCGCGCCACACCGCCCACTTCTGTGCGGCGAACGCGCACACCGAGATCAACACGATGACCCCGAAGCTGAGGATGCGCTGGTACTCCTGCAGCACGTAGATCGGATCGACCGAGGTGGGCCATACGAGGGCGGTCGCGGCGACGCACACGACCAGATAGGAAGGGCGGTAGCGACCGAGCCCGCCGGCGGCAACGAGAGCGAAACCGGCCGGCAGGTACCAGGGCCACACGACCGGGCTCAACAACATGACGACCAGCATGCTGAGCCCGAGTGCCCGCGAGAGACCAACCCTGTCGGACCTGAGCAGCAACAGGGTGGCCACGGTGCCCGAGATGGCCATGCCGAGCATCCTCACCGGTGCCACGAGCAGCTCGGGGTTCTGGGTGATCACCAGGAGCTCGGCGAAGTCAGTCGCGAAGTAGCCGAGCATGGTCATGAGCGAGAACGTGTCCATGACCTTGCCCGTGTTGGACAGCGCCGTAATCCACCCGATGCCGGTGCCGGTGATGATCGAGAACCCCACGATGATCGCCGCGGCGCCCCCCATGACCTTGGCTATGGAGATCGCGCGTTGCTTGTAGGTGGCACCGACGCCTGCGAAGTGCCAGCCGACGAAGACGAGCCCCGCGGCCGCGGGTAGCTTCACAGCAGTGGCCAGCGCGAGGAGCACCACGGCAAGTGAGCGCCTGTCTCGAAGCGCCGCCGCGACCCCCAGACACAAGAAGCCCATCATCAGCGCGTCGTTGTGGCTGCCACCGATGAGGTAGATGATGACCAGCGGGTTGGCCAGGCCGACCGCGAGCGCGACCGTGTCAGAGACCCCGTACCAGCGCGCGATCTGGACGATGCCGATACCCGCCAGGAGAACGCCGATGACGGCGATGCCCCTGAACATCCACACCGCGCCGGCAGGGCTGTGACCGCTGAGGTCTACGACCGCCTCGCTGAGACCGATCCACACCGGGCCGTAGGGCGCTGGTGCAGTGCGCCAGGTGGGGTCGACGGCTCGGAGCATGTCGCCCCGCCCGAGCACGACGGGACCGACTGCGGTGGGATCAAAGCCGCGGCTCGCCATCTCTCCCTGGGCGGCGTAGCTGTAGACGTCGTTGCTGAGCAGCGGGGGACCCAGGAGCACGGGAAGGGTCCACAAGAACCCGACCGCCAGGACCGTGGCCCACTTTCGGCGGTCCGAGCCAGGGAGGCGCTCGGCCCGGCCGATGATGCCCACCCAGCCGAAGCCCAACAGCACGAGGCCCGCAGTGAAGAAGCTCGCAGCGACGAAGGACGACCCGGGATGGGGTACGCCAGGTATGGCCAGCCGCCACGACGGTGCCGCCAGGCGCCACACGGGTGCTGAGGCCGCTATCAGCAAGGTGCCAACCAACCCTGACAGCGCCGACAGGACAGTTATCCCATCGAACCTGTAGGCGGCTGGTGCCGGAGCGATCGCGCCAGCCGGAGGGTCATGCGGCGATATCTCCTCGGCGGGGGTCACCCCGAGGGATCGGACCCAACGCGAGACCGCGCCCACCAGACGTGCGGGCTGATCTGCGAGCGTGACGCCGCCAGCGGCTCGCAGGGGTGGGGCTGGGCGGACGTTGGTGGCAGTCGCTGCCGGGGCAGAGGCTGGCTGGGCATGGGTCAGAGCGCTCTCGTCGGAGTGACGCTCCTCCGCGCGAGGGTCAGAGCCGGGCTCGTTCACGGTCATCTCTGTCGCACGCCTCCCTACCTGACCTTGGCCACGGCCCCTTCGCAAGACCTTGCCACCTGCGACGACGGTATTGCAGTCGCCCCCGGCTCGGGGTCGGGACGAAGGCTACCCGAAAACGTCATCAAACTGAAGCATGGACGCACTGCGGCCCGCCAGTCGGAAAACCCCCTGATCAACCCAGGGGCCTCTCTGGTGCAAGGACGAGGACCGAAAGCGGTGGAAGCGCAAGGGTGAGCGAGAACGGCCTGCCGTGGAAGGGGCGGGAATCGGCATCCGCCCCGCCAAGGTTGCCCCAGCCGGTGCCGCCATAGACCACAGCATCGCTGTTGGCCAGCTCGACCCAACGCCCGCCCTCGGGCACGCCGACCCGGTAGGGATGCCGCGGCACGGGCGTCAGGTTGCCGACGAACAGCACGGGACGGCCCGCCGGGCCCGAGGGGTGCCGCAGGAACGACAGGACCGAGCTGGCTGCATCCGAGGCGTCGACCCATTCGAAGCCCGACGGATCGAAGTCGACCTCATGAAGGGCGGCCTCGTCAGCCAGCAAGCCGTTGAGGTGGTTGACCCAGCGCTGGACGCCCTTGTGGCCCGGATCATCGAGCAGCTCCCAGTGCAGCTCGCGGTCATGGTTCCACTCGGTGGGCTGAGCGAGCTCGTCGCCCATGAAGAGCAGCTTCTTGCCTGGCTGGCAGTACATGTAGCCGTAGAGGGCCCGAAGGTTGGCCAGCTGCTGCCAGCGGTCGCCGGGCATCTTGGCGAGCAGCGACCCCTTGCCGTGGACCACCTCGTCATGTGAGAGGGGCAGGCAGAAGCTCTCGTCGAACGCGTAG
>JAHFUU010000336.1 GCA_023264915.1 Microthrixaceae bacterium
GCCCTTCACATGAAACAACCGACAGGCCTCGGGCCTCGCTGCCCGAAACGGCCCCAACACCGGGCTCTTTCTGGCCTTGGCTCCAACCCCCAACCATTCCTACGCTTGGTTGAGGACTAGCCTCCGGATTCCGAGAGTGGGAGATCGGCGGAGCACGTCAACGAGGGGGGTCGACAGATGGGTGACGATGTTGGTGACCGGGCTTATCAAGCCGAGATCACCTGGACGACCCACGGGGTACCACACGTCAAGGCATCGGACCTGGCCAACCTGGGCTTCGGTCAGGGGTGGGCGTGCGCGCGGGACCACTTCGCGGCAATCGCTGACCATGCGCTCAAGGTGCGAAGCGAGCGAGCCAAGCACTTCGGTCGCGGCGACAATGACAAGCACTTGCACTCAGACCTCGGGTATCTGGCCCTGGAGACCACTCGCCGGGCCGAGCAGATGCGATCCCGCCAGGCTGATGAGATCATCCAGATCGTCGAGGGCTACGCGGCAGGTGTGAACGCGTGGTTCGCGGAGGCCGGTCGTGAAGGTGTCGCCCCCTGGTGTCGCGACGCGGATTGGATCAGACCTCTGAGCGCGCTCGACTTGTGGCGGGTATATGTGGACCTGTCGATCATGGCGAGCGGCCGCAACCTGGTCGAGTACATCGGCTCAGCTTCCCCACCCGGCGTGGTTGGGCACGAGCCGACGCCGCCGGCACCCCCCGAGCCGTTGACCGGTGAGGGTCACATGGCTTCCAACGGTTGGGCCCTGGGATCCGCGACGACCTACAACGGGAGGGGCATGGTGATGGCCAACCCGCACTTCCCGTGGTGGGGTGAGGGTCGCTTCTGGGAGTGCCACCTGACTGTGCCAGGTGATCTGGATGTCTACGGCGTGGCACTCGCCGGAACACCACTTGTCCAGATGGGCTTCAACGAGGGCGTGGCCTGGTCCCACACCTTCAGCTGCGGGCACCGCTTCTGCGTCTACAAGCTCGAGCTCACAAAGGGGGACGCGACGGGGTACCGCTACGGAGACCAAGAACGGGCGATGATCCCGACAGTTCACCGCGTCGAGGTGGCAGGCGGGGGCGCCTCCTCGGTGATCGAGCGAACCTTGTGGAGCACCCACTACGGGCCGATGCTGAACCTCCCGATGTTGGGCTGGTCAGACGCGTACGCGTTCACCTACCGCGACGCCAACCTCGACAACGACAGGTTCCTGCGCCAGGAGCTGGCAATGGACCGGGCGCGAAGCGTGGATGATCTCAAGCGCGCCTTTGAGGCGCACCAGGGGATCCCTTGGGTCAACACCCTTGCTGCTGACTCGAGCGGCAAGTGCTGGTACATCGACGCGAGCTCCACGCCGAACCTGTCTGGCAAGGCGCGTTCGGGGTTCCTCGAGCGACTGGAGACCGATCCCATCACTCGGCTCGCATTCGACCTGCGTGTCGCACTGCTGGATGGGTCCGACCCGACCTATGAGTGGCAGGACGAGCCTGGTGCCCCAGCTCCAGGGTTGCTCCCGTTCTGTGATCTCCCCCAAGTCGAGCGTACCGACCACGTCTTCAACAGCAATGACCCCTACTGGTTGCCCAACGCGGCGTTCCAGCTACCGGAGCACCAGACCATGTGCGGCCTGTACCACAGACCGCTTTCGGCGAGAACGCGGATGAACGCCGTGCTCTTGGGCTCGGGCAGCCCTGTTGCGAGGCTTGCCAGCAGAAGAGGCGTCACACCCGACGATGTCTTCGAAGCGGCCTTCGGTAACCACTCCCTGGTGGCCGAGGAGCTCCTCGACGCGATGATCGAGCGCCTTGGGAACGTCGGGACGCTCTCCGTCGACGACCGTGACACGGACCTGCGCGATGCGGTCGCCGTGTTGAGGAGTTGGGACCGGCGATTCGGGATCGACTCGGTGGGAGCAGTCCTGTTCCGCGAGCTGATCGGATCCTTCAGCGCCGCAGAGCTCGCTGACGCCGGGACCCTGTGGGCCAATCCCTTCGACCCAACAGATCCCGTCGGCACACCGAACGGGTTGGCGTCCCCGCCGGAGGGTCACCCGGATCCGATCGCGGTTGGCCTGGCTCGCGCCTTGCACACCCTCGAAGCAGCAGGCATCGATCCGGCAACGCCACTGGGCGAGGTGCAGTTCGCGGACAGGGGCGGCCAGCGGGTGCCCATCCACGGCGGTTACGAGCCAGAAGGAGTGGCCAACGTGATCGCTTCGGTGGGGACACTTGCAAGAGCCGACCTCGAACCCGGGCCAGAGCTCCCCGATCCGATCCCTGGACGTACCGAGCGCACGGGGATACGGGTGGGGGGCTACCCCGCTGTGTATGGCGTCAGCTTCGTCATGCTCGTCTCCTTTGGCGACTCCGGCCCCGAGGGGCGCGGGTTGCTCGTCTATGGACAGTCCGCAAACCCTGAGTCACCCCACCACGCGGATCAGCTCAGGGATTGGTCCTCCAAGCAGCTGCGCCCCCTCCGGTTCAGCGAAGCCGCCATCGCCGCCGACTCGAGCAGACAGGTGCGCACCGTCCGGAGCTGACGCCTACGGAGGGCCACACCAAGGTCGCCCGCCGCCTATCGCCGCAGGCCCGGACCTTTGATGGGCCAAACGGGCCGGACCAGCCGACTCCGGGGCGGGAGGTCGTTCGGGAGTGCTGCGGGCCGGGTCGACACGGTCTGCCAGAGTGGGACCGCGTGCTGGAGCGCGCTTATTGTGTGGAGCTGTTCCGTCCGTGTCCGGTCGAAGGCGACCGGCCTTCGATCAGCTGCGGAAGCGGCACATCGTCCCGAGGCGGACCACGGCAACCTGCCTACGCCTGAGCGCGCTCACGACGGGTGCGCACATGAACCGAGGGAGATCCATGATCGACATCTCAAGCCTTCTCGGCGACGAGGCCGGGGACCTGTTGAGCTACGAGTGCAAGGGCATCACCAACGACGAGCTGACCAGGCCCGGCGGTGACATCGTGGATCGCGTGTACAAGGACAGCGATCGCTCTCCTCAAGTGCTTCGCAACCTGCAGGCCATGTTCGGATCCGGTCGCCTTTCAGGGACGGGTCACCTGTCCATCCTGCCAGTCGACCAGGGGATCGAGCATTCCGGCGCTGCATCCTTCGCCC
This sequence comes from Microthrixaceae bacterium, assembly GCA_023264915.1. Taxonomy (GTDB): domain Bacteria; phylum Actinomycetota; class Acidimicrobiia; order Acidimicrobiales; family Acidimicrobilacustridaceae; genus JACPNV01. The sequence continues at coordinate 3,120 of JAHFUU010000336.1, forward strand.
CCAACCCCAGCTACTTCGATCCCGTCAACATCATCAAGCTGGCCATCGAGGGCGGGTGCAACGCTGTGGCGACGACTTTCGGCGTGCTCGGTCTTTGCTCCCGGCAGTACGCGCACCGCATCCCGTTCATCGCGAAGCTCAACCACAACGAGCTTCTGACCTACCCGAACGAGTTCGACCAGATCATGTTCGGCTCGGTCGAGGAGGCCTACAACCTCGGCGCCGCGGGTGTGGGCGCGACGATCTACTTCGGGTCACAGAACTCCCATCGCCAGATCATCGAGGTGGCCGAGGCGTTCGAGGCGGCACACCAGATGGGGATGTTCACCGTGCTTTGGTGCTACCTCCGCAACGATGCCTTCAAGCACGACGGGGTCGACTACCACGACTCAGCTGACCTCACAGGTCAGGCCAACCACCTCGGCGTCACGATCGAGGCCGACATCATCAAGCAGAAGCTGCCCACCAAGAACGGCGGCTACACAGCGGTCGGCTTCGGCAAGACGAGCCCGCTCGTGTACGGCGAGCTGGTGGCCGATCACCCGATCGACTACTGCCGCTGGCAGGTGGCGAACTGCTACATGGGCAGGATCGGCCTCATCAACAGTGGCGGCGAGTCAAAGGGTGCCACTGACCTCGCGGACGCCGTTCGCACGGCCGTCATCAACAAGCGTGCCGGAGGGACGGGCCTCATCAGCGGGCGCAAAGCGTTCCAAAAGCCGATGGCCCAGGGCGTCGAGCTGCTCAACGCGATACAGGACGTGTACCTGGACCCATCCATCACCCTGGCCTGAGGCGAGCTCCTCGGGTCCGCGCGCTCGGCAATCCCGCGAGCTCTGGCAGGCGGGGCGGACAAATTGCCTGTTCAGGGGTCTTGATTGATTGATCAATCAAGTCTTACCCTCTGCGTATGGCGCCTCGAAGCGGATCTGGACCAGGGCGGAGCAAGCCTCGGCGGGCGCTGGCTGTGGTGCTGGCGTCGATGGTGTTCGCATTGTCGAGCGCGGTGGCCTGCATCGCCGGGCCGTCAGCGTTGGCGTTG
>JAHFUU010000337.1 GCA_023264915.1 Microthrixaceae bacterium
CCCAGCTCGGGAAGTTCTTCTCGGCGAGCTGGCCGATCCGGGCATAGAGGTTGCGCAGATCCTCAGAACCTGAAGCCCGCCTTCCATAGGGTGGGTTCGTCACCAGCCACCCGCCGAGCTCACCTTCTGGTGCGGTGGTGTCTGAGATCGAACACCTCGAGATCTGGATGTCTGCCGCGACACCTGCTCGCTCGGCGTTTTGAGCTGTGGCGGTCACCGCACCCTGGTCGCGGTCACTCGCGGCGATCGGAACCGTGACTGAGTCTCTGGCTGCGCCTTCGGCCTCTCCGGTGGCACTGGCCCAGGTGCCCGGCTCGAAGGTGGGCCACTGGCTGAACCCGAACGAGCGCATGCGCCCAGGGGCCAGGTTCCGCGCGATCAGCGCAGCCTCGATGGCGATGGTTCCTGACCCGCACATCGGGTCGGTGAGCGCGCACGACCCGCCCCATCCCAACGACAAGAGCAGTGCGGCGGCGAGGGTCTCACGCAACGGAGCCTTGCCTTGGGGTCCCCTCCAGCCGCGCTTGTACAGGGATGTGCCGGAGGAGTTGACGCTGATCGTGACCCGATCGTGGTTCACGCGCACAACGAACTCCTGGTGAAAGTCGTCTCCGGAGGGCGACTGGGCTGCTGGTCGGCCGAGAGACGAGGCGCAGGCGTTCTCGAGCCGCTCGGTGATCGCGCGCGTGTGGTACAGGCGTGACTTCGTGGCCGTGACCCGGAACGTCGCTGTCGTACCGTCACCAAGCCATCGTGACCACTCGGTCTCCCTGGCTCTCCTCTCGAGCTCCGCGAAGTTCCGTGCGTCGAAGCTGGCTACTCGGACCAGGACCCGAGTCGCAGTCCGCAGCCACAGGTTGGTCACATAGAGCTGGCGAGTCGTCGCCTCGTACTTCACTCCACCCGGGATGCTCTGACCGACTCGGACCCCGAGAGAGCTGAGCTCATCCGCGACGAGCGGCTCGAGTCCGGGAGTGCACACCGCCAGGCAGGAGTGCCGCTGAGCGAGCCGTGAATATCCCATCCGGTTGCCGCATCAGTCCGCGGCGCGGGGGGTGATCTCGGTGAGGGCTTCGAAGAAGCTGCGGTCGTTCATGAGCGAGAGATCGCGGAGGTACATCTGCCCGTAGCGCTCGAAGTACAGAAGCTGCTTTGCGAGCAGCATCATGTCGTGCTCGAAGTTGTCGATCACCGGAGCTTGGCCACCACGAGCGATGCCCTTGGAGATGGGCTTGGCCGTTGCGGTGCCCGAGTCGGGACCCTCGGGAACCCCCGCCAGCTCCTCGGGGCCGAGCAGCAGTGTGGACAGCTTCACCTCCGAGAAGGGCTTGGTGAACATCGGTTCGAGAACGCTGCGGATGATTGGTGCGAGCTGGTCGTCTGTGGCTCCGAGCCGGTACTTGATCAGCGGTCCGATCTGGTCGGTGATGCGGTCGGTGACACGACCCCAAGCTTGCTCATCTCCCAGTGCGGCCTTGATGATGTCGCGGAAGTGCTCGCGGTTCTCCTCACTCAACCGTCCGACGATGCCCCAGTCGAGCACGCCGATCCGGCCATCGGTCAACAGCAACAGGTTCCCAGCGTGAACGTCACCGTGGAAGATCCCAAACCGCATGGCAGTCAGGAAGAATGCCTTGACGATATCGGTCACCATAGGTGTCGGGTCGATGCCGTATGCCTCGATGGCAGACAGATCATCGATCGCCACACCGTCCAGGTGCTCCATGACTAGGACCCGCCGGTTCGACAGCTCGGGATAGGTGTGGGGTATGGCTATCGAGGGAAGGTCGACGTGAGTCAGCAACTCGTTGAAGTGGTCCATGATTCGAGCCTCGTTGCGTAGGTCGAGCTCCTCGCAGAGTTGGGCCCTGAGACCCTGCACCATCGGACCCATCGCATCACCCCGGCCATCGCCAACCCTGCTCGCTATCAACGGCAGCACGCGGCGGAGCATGGCGAAGTCCGCGGCCACCTTGCGCTCGATGCCCGGTCGAAGAACCTTGACCGCGACAGTCGTGCCGTCGGCCAGCTCGCCGCGGTGCACGACAGCCATCGAGGCCTTGCCTATCGGATCGGGGTCAAAGGACCTGAAGGCCTCACGCATGTGCTTGCCAGTCGAGCGCTCGACTTGATCGCACACAAGGTTGAAAGGGACTGCCTTGCCGTCATCGAGGAGGGACCGGAACTCGTTCGAGACGTCGGCCCCGAAGACCGAAGGGGCTGACGCCACGAGCTGTCCAAGCTTCACGTAGGTAGCACCCAGGTCAGCGAATGCCCTCCGCACCTGCGGCGCCAACTCTTCTGAGCGGACAGGCCGGCCCAACGCCCGGCTCAAGGCTGTGCCTCCGAGCCGCCGGCTCAGCACGCGCGCCGTGCGAACACCTCGCCGGCGCAGGTGTTCGGCTGAGGGTGGCCGTAGCTGGTACGGCTCGGGCAGCGGTGCCTCCGCGCGCAGGACCTCATCGGGGATCAGCGGAAGGAGCTCGCTTGTCAGCCCGCCGAGCGGGACGCCTCTGTCGTCACCCATGAGCGGCTCCTGAGAGATTGCACGACGCGTGCACCCTACAGCTGGTCACCCAGTTGAGGCCACCAAGGGACATCCTTATGGACCGGGCCAGAAACGGTCACTCCTTGCAGCAACACTGTTACTTTATGTAATCTTAAAGTCTCAAGTTGACGGCGGAGAGTGACGATTCGGAGTAGGCCTTTATGCCTAGGCCATGCGGAGGTGGCCTGGCTCCGGATAGGGAGAGGTAACGATGTTGCGCCGTGGGAGCAAACCCAAGTCGGATAGAGTGCCAGTTCAAGTAAGTTCCGACAACACTGAGGTAGACGCGACCTCATCAAAGGTGAAGACACCGGTCGAGCTGATGGACTTCGGGCAGGGTCCCGTTGAAGCGTCACGCCACGTGAATCCCGACGGGAGCCTGGGCGGGTGGGTCGCCGTGACAGCACATGCGGATGAGGGTGCCTACGTCAGCGAGACGGCGTTCGTGCTCGGCAACTCCCGCGTGTTCGGCAACTGCCGCGTAGAGGACGAGGCACTCGTCTTTGACAACGCTCGAATCCACGATGGTGCCCAGGTGGCGGGAGAGGCGATGGTCGGAGGTGATTGCACCCTCATGGACGTGAGGGTCGAGGGAAGGGCCCGGATCATGGGCAGGGCGCACCTCACAGGTCGAGCGCACGTGCTGGGTGAGGCGAAGATTGGCGGCGAGGTACGGGTGCTGGGCCCAGCGGTCATCGACGGTCGGGCCAACCTGAAGGGCAAGGTGTTCGTCTCGGGGGGCCGGATCACCGAGGATGCCCTTGTGGACGGTGATGCTGTGATCAAGCCCGGAGCGGTGATCGACGGCGAGATGGCGGTGTACAGCGGGACCTTCGTCGCCGAGGCCGTCACAGGCGTCCCAGAGGTCGCAGATGATGGGCGAGACAGCTCATCTGAGCCCACCCCTCAAACGATGACAGTCCCTGAGGGGCCGTCGATTCCCAGCCCTGGGCACGTCGGCTCGACCGCGGTGAGCGTGGGCTGACGAACCCCTCCTCGCGGTAGGGCGCAAGAGGCATCGGCGCACAACTGGTAAAGGGCCAAGGAGCACTGCCGCCCGCCCTGGCGTGATGCCATTTCGCGGGCGTGGAGCAACCGATTCCGGTTGGGCTATTGAACCAAGCAGCATCGTCCGCCCCTGCCCGCGCGGGCCGCCATCACCGCAGCGGCCCTCCGCGTGAATGAGATTTGTCGAGATGCTGCGGGTGTCGCCATCCCGGCCTCCAGATAGGCGAGACTGGGGGGAATGCTGTCTGCGACCGTTGCGTCCCCGATAGACGCTCCTGTCGTCGCGCCGAGCGACCGTGACGGGCCCCGCCTTCCATACCTGCCCGGCGTGGACGGGTTGAGGGCCGTCGCTGTCGGTTCGGTGCTGCTGTACCACGCCGAGTTCTCCTGGATGGCCGGGGGATACCTGGGCGTCGAGGTCTTCTTCGTCATCAGCGGCTACCTGATCACTTCGTTGTTGCTGGCCGAGAAGACCAGGACTTCCAAGATCGCGCTGGGAACCTTCTACCTGCGAAGGGCGCGCCGGTTGTTGCCAGCGCTGTTCCTCACCCTTGTCGGAGTGCTGGTGCTGGCACAGCTGTTCGCCCGGGATCAGGTGGC
>JAHFUU010000338.1 GCA_023264915.1 Microthrixaceae bacterium
CGGCGATCTCTTGGCCGGGTGAGACTCGATCGCCGTCGGTACAGGACCACTCAGTTCCGATCCCGGGATCAACCTGACGGAACGTCTCGATGGCACAGGCACGTCCCGCAAGTACGCCGTCGGATCTGGTGATGATGCGCGCTCGCGCGCCACGTGCGGGCAGCAGGGATGACGTTAGATCTCCCAGAGGCGTGAGGTCCTCGGCCAGCGCTCGGAGCACGGCATCGGTGACGGCGAAGCGAGGCGGTTCGAGGACAGCCGGTGGGGTTCCTGGTACGGATGCGGACATTGCCAAAGCCTGCCTCACCAGCGCTGGCGGCACCACCGGTCCCGAGCAGACCGTCCGTCCGGGAAGCCTCTGCTGCGGCCGGCTGGCGGGCCCTCGATCTGGACCCTGTGCGCGCTTGCGATGGGCGATCGAGAGCTCGATGTCGTCGTGGCAAGCGCCGTCTGGCAGCGCGTCCGTCAAGGGGGCCCGACGGCGATGGGGGAGCATCCCGAGCGCCAGCGAGGGTGCCTGGGGGCGCAGCCCCCCCAGGCAACTAGGATCCTCTGGGGTTGAGATACGTGAGTCGCGAGTCATCTTCACCGTCCCCGGCCCCTCACGAGACTCGTCGGGCCGGCGAGGAGCCCCACTAGATTTCCCGCAGCGGAACCCGATCGACGAACAAGAGGAAGCGATGCCGGCGCCAGAGTGGCTGACACGGTCGCAGAACCCCTGGATCCTGGTGCTCATAGCGGGCGTGTGCACGACGTTCTTCGGCCTGCTCGTCCTGTTCAACCCGTGGGACACAGTCCAGGCTCTTATCTTCCTCGTTGCCGTGGCTTTCATCATCTCTGGTGTTGCCACGATGCTCGAGCACGACGAGAGGTTTCCCCGGACCGTGACGGTCATCGGTGGGGCCATCTGGTTGACGACCGGGCTAGTGATCCTCGTGTGGCCCGATGAGTCACTGAAGGTCCTTGCTGTGGTGGCTGGCGTCGGGTTGATTGTCAGGGGCCTGCTTCGTGCCGGGGTGGCGTGGAGCGAGCAAGTCATCCACAAGACCTATTACGTGGTGATGGGGGTCGTGAACGTTGGCTTCGGCGTGGTTGTCATGGTCTGGCCTGAACCGGCGTTCACGGTCGTCGCGTTCTTGGTCGGCATCAACATCTTCATTGCCGGAATCCTCGAGATCGCCATGTCCTTCGAGCTTCGCGAGATAACCCGGTTCCATTGACTCTGGTTCGTGGGGCCCCAACCCCACGACCTGGCGCCGCACCGCCAGTCGGTCGAGTCACCAACACCTCAACCTTGGAGGATGAGGCGGCAGCGGAAGCTTGGTTCGGTGTCGGGGAAGTCGAAGCGGGTGTGGGCGCCGCGGCTCTCTTGACGGGCGGTTGCAGCGGCGAGAAGGGCCGAGGCCGTGTCGAGCAGGTTGACCAACTCGGCCTCGGGGTTGGTCAGCACTCGATCCCTGCCGGCTCGAAGCGCTGCCACAAGCTCGGCGGTCTCGGCCAGCGACTCGGCTGAGCGAAGGACACCGGCGCCCGCTGTCATCGCCTGCTGGAGAGAGCTGAGGTCATCGCGTGCATCTCCCGGCGCAGTGGACTTGGCAACAGCGACTGGTGCTGGAGGACGCCAGGCATCCACCCTCCGACCACCGATGACGGGCATTCCCAGCGAGTCTTCGGCCGCAGCACTGGCGATCAGAGCCTTCATCGCCCCTGAGGGCTCCGCGGTGGTCTTGCCTCGCTCGATCGATTCAACTACGCGGAAGCCGAAGACCATCCCCTCGAGCAATGAGTTTGATGCCAGCCGGTTTGCGCCGTGAACGCCGGAGCACGCGGCTTCGCCAGCAGCCCAGAGCCCGTCAAGGGATGCGCAACCGTCGAGGTCGGTCAGCACACCGCCGCACAGGTAGTGGGCAGCCGGCGCGATCGGCAACAGATCGACAGTTGGATCAATGTTCAGTTCGGCCAGATCGTGTGCCAGCGTCGGGAAGCGCTGCGCGAAGTGCTCGAGACCGGTGGCGTCGAGCAGGCAGTGCTCGACCTCGAGGTCGAGCATGCGCCTGGTCATGGCCCGGGACACCTCGTCCCTCGGCAAGAGCTCATCCACGAACCGCTCGCCGTTGACGTCCCGCAAGAGTGCTCCATGCCCACGCAAGGCTTCTGACAGAAGCGGACGTGGGGCCCGAGGGTGGTGCAGAGCCGTGGGATGGAACTGCACGAACTCGGTGTCGGCGACCGCGATGCCCGAGCGCAATGCCATCGCGATCCCGTCACCGGTGGACTCAATGGGATTCGTGGTCACCGCGAAGAGTTGGCCCGCTCCGCCGGTGGCCAACAAGACGTTGCGAGCGCCGACCTCAACGACGGTGCCGTCGGCGTTCATGGAGCGCACTCCCCGACACCGTCCCCCCGACACCACCAGATCGAGCGCGAACGCCCTCTCGTGGATGACGGTGGCCGTGCGCTTCACGGCTGCAACCAGCGCGCGCTCGATCTCGGCACCTGTGGCGGTGCCACCGGCATGCACGATCCTTGCGAGCGAGTGTCCCCCCTCCCTTGCCAGCTCGAGGTGGCCCTGCTCGTCACGATCGAACATCGCTCCGAGCGCGATCAAGGCGTTGACCCGTTCAGGGCCTTCGTCCACCAGGACCCGAACAGCGTCGATGTCGCACAAGCCGGCACCGGCGGCGAGCGTGTCGGCTAGGTGGAGGTCGGTCGAGTCAGGGTCGGCGGCGAGTACCGCGGCCACTCCCCCCTGGGCCCACCTCGTCGCCGTCTGTTCGAGGTCGCCCTTGGTCAGCACACCCACGCGCATCGCGTGGGTGTCAGCGGCCCGGACAGCAGCAGAGAGACCAGCAACCCCACTTCCAATCACCAACAGGTCCAGGTCGGTGCCGAGACGTGATTCGTCGTCCTCGCGGGAACCCGGGTGATCCGTGCTCATGGGCAGGCGCGGGTGTCGGTGGTGAGGGTCTCAGAGCACGTCGTCGAATTGGCCAAGCTCCCTGTCGAGCTTGGCCATCTCGGCGGTGACTTGAGCGTTGATCTCGACATATCGAACTGGGCCCGGCGTAGCGTTCGCGAGAAGTTTGGCGGTTGCCTCGTCAACGGGTCGGTTTGCGGTGTCGACATGGATCACCCGCGGCTGGTAGCCCTCAAGCTCGGCCTCTTCATAGTCGGCATATGAGATCACGATGATCCGGTCACCCGGATGCACCAGCCGGGCGGCGGCACCGTTCAGACAGACATCGCCAGGGCCACCGGGTATCACGTAGGTCTCGAGCCTGGCACCGTTGTCGATGTCGACCACGTGAACCTGCTCCCACTCGCGCAGGTCGGCCTTGTCCATCAGGTCGGTGTCCAACGTGATCGACCCCACGTAGTGGAGGTTCGCGTCTGTGACTGTCGCGCGGTGGATCTTGGACTTCATCATGCGACGGTGCATCGCCCGTCTTCTCCTTTGCGCTTGGCGCCGAGAGGTCGCCGTGCCGGGTTCTCTTCCCGCCTACGGTACCAGGCCTGGGACATCGTTCGGCAAAAGCCGGAGGTGCTGTTCCCCGCCGGCCGGTTCATGGAAGGCCCGCCACCGATGCGACGCTGTCGCGGTCTCGGAGGCGAGGCACGGGCACCTGCGGGCTCTGGTCTGAGCCCGGGGATCTGGAGGTGAGCGCCCAGAGCGCGCCAGCGGACGGGTGCCTCCACGGGGCTGAACCCGGGGTCTCGTCTCGAGACCCGGTCAACCATGCGCAGGCAGGCTCTCAGGGGACAACCACGCCGATGTTGTCGAGGAGGCGGGGCTTGCCGAGCCTTACCGCCATGAGCAGCCTGACCGCCATCCCGGACACGAGATCAACCAGAGGGTCAAGAGACTCAGGATCGACGGCCTCCGCGTATTCAAGATCGGCTAGGGGCTCGGACCTCACGGCATCGATCATGACCGACCGGACCTTGGATGCGGAGCGCTCCCCAGTGGTGATGCGGTGAGCGCCAGCTTGAAGGGCGCGGTGCAGGATCGGCGCAGCGGCTCGTTCGCTGGCTGAGAGATACACGTTTCGGCTAGATATCGCCAGGCCGTCAGGCTCTCGGATGGTCTCGCCGGCGATCACCTCGACGGGGAAGCTCAGGTCCGTGGCCAGCTTGCGGACAACT
>JAHFUU010000339.1 GCA_023264915.1 Microthrixaceae bacterium
TCCCGCGATGCCCCCGGTGTGGAAGGTACGCATGGTCAGCTGCGTGCCCGGCTCACCGATTGATTGGGCCGCGATCACGCCTGTGGCCTCACCCGGCTCGATCATCCTTCCCGTCGCAAGGGAGAGGCCGTAGCTGGCTGCAGTTATGCCGAACTCGGAGTCGTCGGTGAGTGGGGACAAGGTTCGGACCCGGTCGATCTCAGGGTCGTTGCGCAGCAGCTCGACCTCGCACTCACGAACGATGCTCGCCTTGCTGAGGGTGATCGACGCATGGTCGCCGGAGGCTTTTGCAGGGCGCCATGCCTCGACCCAATCCTGCTGTTCGCCATCCCAGTGAAGGGACAGCAATCCGGGCTTTTGATCCTCGTCGAGGTCGAAATCACTGATCTTGCCATTGACCTTCACATCTTCGGCCAGGCAACGGCCGAAGAGCCGGGTCTCGACGTAGCTGCGGCGACCCGGCGCATCCGGCACGATCTTGTCGATCCAAACCGAGCGGGGTGTGGCACCACCCTCGAAGGGGTCGCGGTCGTTGATGATGACCTCCTGGGCCACATCAACGAGGCGCCGCGTCAGGTAGCCCGAGTCCGCAGTGCGCAAAGCCGTGTCGACCAGGCCCTTGCGGGCACCAGGTGTAGCGATGAAGTACTCGAGCATCTCGAGGCCCTCACGGAACGAGGACTTGATGGGACGCGGGATGGTGTCACCACGAGGATTGGCCACGAGGCCTCGCATGCCTGCGATCTGGCGGACCTGCATCATGTTTCCTCGCGCACCGGAACCGACCATCATCCGGATCGGATTGAACGGCTCCGCGTTGAGGGTCTTCTCCATGGCGGTCGTCACCTGCCCTGTCGCGTCGGTCCAGATCTCGACCTCTTTGATGCGACGCTCGCCGTCGGTGATGATCCCCCGGCGGAACTGGTTCTCTACCTTCTCAGCCTCCTTCTCGTGCTGATCAAGGATGCCCCACTTCTCGGGCGGTGTGCGCACATCGTCGACAGAAACCGTGAGCCCTGAACGAGACGCGAACCGGAAGCACAGATCCTTGATCGCATCAAGAGAGCGAGCTGCATCAGCCTTGTCGTACTCACGCGCGAGCTTGTCGACCACACGAGCCATCACTTTCTTGTCGACAACCTCGTTGACAAACGGGAAGTCCTCAGGCAGGGCACGGTTGAACAGCACACGTCCCGCAGTGGTTCGGTGGTAGGTGGCACCACTGCCATTGGCTGGCTTGTCGACCAGTTCGGGCGTCCGGTAGGTGATGTAGGAATGGAGGTTCAGCTCGCCCGATTCATAGGCCCTCTCGAGCTGATGCAAGTGGCGGAACACATCGCCCTCGCCCTTGGTGCCTTCGATGCCAGCGGTCAGGTAGTAGGCACCGATGACCATGTCTTGGGTCGGTGTGACGAGCGGACGGCCATCGGCCGGGGAGAGCATGTTGTGCGCCGACAACATGAGAACCCGGCTCTCAGCTTGAGCCTCCGCCGACAGGGGCAGGTGCACGGCCATCTGGTCACCGTCGAAGTCCGCGTTGAAGGCATGGCACACCAGCGGGTGGATCTGGATGGCCTTGCCTTCGACGAGGACCGGTTCAAAGGCCTGGATGCCTAGACGGTGAAGCGTAGGAGCGCGGTTGAGAAGCACTGGATGCTCCTTGATGACCTCTTCGAGGACGTCCCAGACCTGGGGACGCCGGCGCTCAACCATTCGCTTTGCGCTCTTGATGTTCTGGGCTAGCTCGTTGTCCACGAGCTTCTTCATCACAAAAGGCTTGAAGAGCTCAAGCGCCATGAGCTTCGGTAGCCCGCACTGATGCAACCGCAGGGTCGGACCCACGACGATCACGGATCGGCCCGAGTAGTCGACGCGCTTGCCGAGCAGGTTCTGACGGAAGCGTCCCTGCTTGCCTTTCAACATGTCAGACAGGGACTTGAGCTGCCGGTTGCCAGGCCCCGTGACAGGTCGGCCCCTGCGCCCGTTGTCGAACAACGCGTCGACCGCCTCTTGCAGCATCCGCTTCTAGTTGTTGACGATTATCTCGGGGGCGCCGAGGTCAAGAAGCCGCTTGAGCCTGTTGTTCCGGTTGATCACCCTCCGGTAAAGGTCGTTCAGGTCTGAGGTGGCAAAGCGCCCACCATCGAGCTGCACCATTGGGCGCAGCTCGGGCGGGATCACAGGTACGACGTCGAGGATCATCGCCCGCGGATCGTTCACGCGGCGCCCATCCTCATCCCGCCGATTGAACGCGGAGACGATCTTCAGTCGCTTGATCGCCTTCTGCTTGCGCTGCGCGCTGAGCGGCCGCTGCCCCTCGGGCGGGTCGATCATGGTTCGCAGCTTGGTCTCTTCCTCATCAAGGTCGATCTTCGCGATCAGCTGCTTGATTGCGTCCGCGCCCATGCCACCTTCGAAGTAGTCACCATAACGATCGACCAGCTCGCGCCACAGCTGCTCGTCCTCGATGATCTTGCGGGGAAACAGATCGCGGAACTCGTCCCAAGCCCGCGAAAGGACGTCCAGCTCCATGTCGTACTGTTCGCGGATCGCGACCAGATCCTTGTCTGCCGCCCTCAGGCGAGCCTTGGTCTCGGACTCCTTGGCTCCCTCGGCTTCGAGCTCCTCGATCTCCTTCTCAAGCTCTTCACGCCGGCGCGCCAGCTCGAGCTCGCACTCCTTGTCGATGGCGTCCTTCTCACCCAGGTACTCAGCTTCGAGACTCGGAAGATCCGCGTGACGCTTTTCGTCATCGACCCCTGTCACGAGGTTGGCGGCGAAGTAGATGACCTTCTCGAGCTGCTTTGCCTTGAGCTCCTCGCGAGCCTCTGTGCCCATGAGGAGGTACGCCAGCCACTAGCGCGTGCCACGGAGGTACCAGATGTGGACGACGGGAGCGGCCAGCTCGATGTGGCCCATCCGCTCGCGGCGAACCTTGGACCGCGTCACCTCCACACCGCAACGCTCACAGATGATGCCCTTGAACCGCACTCTCTTGTACTTGCCGCAGTAGCACTCCCAGTCCTTGGTTGGACCGAAGATCTTCTCGCAGAACAAGCCGTCCTTTTCGGGCTTGAGAGTGCGATAGTTGATCGTTTCGGGCTTCTTGACCTCGCCGTTTGACCACATGCGGATCGAATCTGCGGTCGCGAGACCGATCCTCAGCTGGTCGAAGTTGTTGACGTCGAGCATCTCAGTTCCTTTCCCCGACGGGAACCGCCGTCCCGTCTGACTCCACGGTGTGAGTCCCTGTTCCCGAGCGCGAACCCGGGCCTTTCAGATATGTCGGGCTAGCAGTGGTCATCGGGCGGGCTGGCCTGGCCGTACCGACCGGCGCGACGCGGCGGGCGGTGCAGCACCTAGTACGCACGGTCCCGTCATTGTCGTCCTGCCTGGCGGGCGGCATCTTCTTCGTCGGTGCCGCGTTCGGGACGGGACAGATCGATGCCCAGCTCTTCGGCAGTGCGAAATATGTCCTCGTCGAGCTCGCGCATCTCGATCTCGTCGCCGGTCACCGACAGGACCTCGACGTTGAGGCAAAGGGCCTGCATCTCCTTGATGAGAACCTTGAAGCTCTCCGGTATTCCTGGCTCGGGGATGTTCTCGCCCTTGACGATGGCCTCATAGACCTTCACGCGACCCAGCACATCGTCTGACTTGATCGTCAGCAGCTCTTGCAGGCAGTAAGCCGACCCGTAGGCCTCGAGTGCCCACACTTCCATCTCGCCGAACCTCTGGCCACCGAACTGTGCCTTCCCTCCCAGGGGCTGCTGGGTGATCATGGAGTACGGGCCGGTCGACCGTGCGTGGATCTTGTCATCGACGAGATGAGCGAGCTTGAGGATGTACATGACACCGACTGTGATCGGGTTGTCATATTCCTCACCGGTCCGACCGTTGTAGAGGATCTGCTTGCCATCACGCTGGATCAGACGGCCCTTGTCGCCGTAACGGGGATCGGCAGACTCGGGATTGAGGTTCTCCAGGATCTTCTGGATCGTCGAGTGCTTGCCCGCGTCCTCGACCTCGTCCCAGTTCGCCCCGTCGAACACCGGCGTAGCGACGAGCTGTGCAGCGGGGGTGGCCGGACGGGTCTTCGCCAAGGTGTTCGGCACCGGCTCATCGCCGTAACCCACCCCGTCG
>JAHFUU010000340.1 GCA_023264915.1 Microthrixaceae bacterium
GGCACTTCCCGACGCGCAACCGGTTGATCGCTGCTCTTGCAGACGTGCTCGTCGTGGTCGAGACACATGAGAGGGGAGGCTCGATGCACACCGTCGAGCACGCTCAGAGGCGGCAGCGGCCCGTCCTGGCCGTCCCCGGTCCGGTCAGCAGCCCCGCATCGGCAGGGTCGAACTGGCTCCTGTCACAAGGTGCAGGGGTCGCCCGCGACGTGACCGACGTTCTGGTCGAGCTCGGCCTCAAGGGCTTGCCGCCCCGCCGATCAGCCGAGCGCAGGCCCGAGCCGACCGGGGACGACAAGTCCGTGCTGGACGCGCTCGGATGGCAGCCGGCGACCTTCGAGCAGGTCCTCGTCCACAGCGGCCTGTCCCTTGCCGATGCCAGCATGGCGATCGAGCGGCTGCAGCGCGACCGATGGCTGGAGGAGAGCTACGGGTGGATCCAGCGCGTGTCCAAGCCTTCCTGCGGTTGGCCGGTCAGACAGGATCCAACGTCGGCAACCGAGGGGGGCGGCGACACCTGACAGTGTGTCAGCGCCAGGAGAACCGGTTCCATCCCATCCCCTCTGGCATGTGGCTACGGTCGCGCCCATGGCACTCCGGACACCAGATGACTACCGGTCCACCCTCGCGGACGGACGCATCCTGTACTACCGCGGCCAGAAGGTCGATGACATCTGCGCGGTTCCCGAGCTGAGGGTCGCGGTCGACCATGCGGCCATCGACTACGAGGTGGCTGAGGACCCGACCTACCGGGACCTGGCCACGTTCAAGGATCCTGGCTCTGGTGAGGAGCACAGCGCCTACTACAAGGTCCCTCGGGACACCCAGGATCTGCTTGACCGCTCGAAGCTGATCGAGACGTGCACCTCGCTCGGCGGCACGATGGTCACCCTCATCAAGGAGATCGGATCCGATGGCCTCTTCGCGATGCTGCGGATCTTGAGAGGCGACGAGCGCGAGCGCGCGGAGGCCTTCTACCGGCACTGCCGTGACGGCGATCTGGCTGTGGCGGTGGCACAGACCGACGTCAAGGGGGACCGCTCGCTGCCCCCTCATCGCCAGCCCGATCCGGACACCTACGTGCACGTGGTCGACCGTGACGAAAAGGGCATCGTGGTGCGGGGCGCCAAGTGCCACACCTCGATCAGCGCCAACGCGGACGAGATCATCGTGTTCCCCACGCGCGCCATGGGCCCGGAGGACTCTGAGTTCGCTGTGGCCTTCGCCGTGCCGACCAACGCTGCGGGAGTGTCCATGTACATCTCCTCCTACGCCTCGGGCGACCTCGACCCGTGGGCCCTGCCGCTGTCCTCCAAGCACAAGATGCTCGAGACGCTGACTGTGTTCGACGACGTGTTCGTCCCCTGGGACCGCGTGTTCCTCTGCGGCGATCCCGAGGTCGCGGGGCCCCTTGCGCTGACCTTCGTCGAGTACCACCGCTTCACCGCGGTCTCCTACAAGCTTCCGTTGATCGACCTCCTCGTCGGGGCAGCCGCCGAGATCGCGGACATGAACGGGGTGACGAAGGCCGGGCACGTCCGAGAGAAGCTCACCAAGCTGGTCATCTACGCAGAGACCGTGCGCGCGCTCACCGAGATGGCAGCTCTCCGCGCACGCGTCGACGACGCAACCGGTATCGCGTACCCGGACCCGATGACGACCAACATGGCCAAGTACACGTTCGCGACCGGATACCACGAGGCGCTGGAGATCATCCAGGATCTCTCCGGTGGCTTGCTGGTGACCGGGCCTGGTGGTGCTGACTGGGCCTCAGATGAGGTGCGCCCCGTGCTCGAGAAGTACTTCGCCGGCAAGGCTCCCGCGACAGAGCGCCTGGCGATGTTGAACCTCATCTCCGATCTGACGACTCGCGACTTCGGTGGTTATCACGCTGTGCTGGCCGTGCACGCCGAAGGGTCCATCGAAGCCGAGAAGATGCAGATCCTGCGCAGCTATGACGCCGCGGCAGCACGGGCCTACGCGCGCCGCCTGGCTGGGCTCGACTGACGTGGCCATGCTCGCGAAGCGGCGCGGCTACCGTTTGGGCGATGGGGGTCGCTTCGACAAGACCGCGCGCACCGGTGGCGCCAAGGCAGTGGGAGATCGATCGGTTCGTCGACTCCTTCACGAACGCCTCGCCCAACACGATCCTGGCCTACAGGCGTGACCTCGACGCGTTCGCCGACTGGGTGTCGAGGCTCGGGATCGAGGATCCGACCCAGGTCCAGCGCCTCCAGCTGA
Source organism: Microthrixaceae bacterium (assembly GCA_023264915.1). Classification (GTDB taxonomy): domain Bacteria; phylum Actinomycetota; class Acidimicrobiia; order Acidimicrobiales; family Acidimicrobilacustridaceae; genus JACPNV01. Next base: position 2,242 of record JAHFUU010000340.1, read on the forward strand.
GGCGCTACCTCGCCTTCCTTGCCTCGGCAGGCTTCGCCCGGCGGTCCATCGCGCGAAAGGCGTCCTCGCTGCGGCGGTACTTCGGTTGGCTCCTGAGGACCGGAGCCGTCGAGGTCGACCCATCTCTGGGGCTGAGCGCGCCCAAAGCCGATGGCCGACTGCCGCGCGTGCTGACCGACTCCGAGGTGGTGCGGCTCCTCGATGACCCGCCTGCGGCGGTCGAGGGCGACGACCCCGCCGTCAGGTTGCGGGACGATGCCGTGCTCGAGGTCCTCTACGGGAGCGGTCTGCGGGTCTCAGAGCTCTGCGGGATGCGCTTGGAGGACCTCGACCTCGGTCGGAGGGTCCTCAGGGTGTGGGGCAAGGGGTCCAAGCAACGGCAGGTGCCGCTCAGCCCGCCAGCCGCCGAGGCGCTCGCCGCCTGGATCGAGCAAGGTCGCCCCGCCCTCGGATCCAGCGATGGCCCGAGCGACGCGATCTTCTTCAACAGAAGGGGGAAGCAGCTGACGCCACGAGATGTGCGCCGCATCATCGACCACCGTTCGGCTGCACCGACGCATCCCCATGCGCTGCGGCACACCTTCGCCACCCACCTGCTCGATGGTGGCGCTGACCTCCGTTCGGTGCAAGAGCTGCTGGGCCACAGCGACCTGGGTACTACACAGCTATACACTCACGTGAGCAAGGAACGCCTTCGAGCGGTTCTTGGCGCCACTCACCCGCGAGCGTGAACCGTCCAGAGACCGGAGGGCACAGACTTTGGATGACGACGTGGCTGGCCAAATCGAACAGCTTTGGGCCGACTACAAGGCCAATGCAACCCGTGAGGTGCGCGATCAGCTGATCGTGCACTACTCGCCGCTGGTCAAGTACGTGGCCGGTCGCGTCGCTGTCGGCCTGCCCCAGAACGTCGAGCAGTCAGATCTGGTCAGCTACGGCATCTTCGGTCTCATAGATGCGATCGAGAAGTTCGACCCGGCCCGGGGCTACAAGTTCGAGACCTACGCGATCGCCCGCATCAAGGGCGCCATCTTGGACGAGCTCCGGTCCATCGACTGGGTTCCAAGGTCTGTGCGTGCCAAGGCCCGCGCTCTAGAGAAGGCCTACGCGAAGCTCGAGGGTGAGCTGCATCGCACCCCATCAGACGAAGAGCTCGCCCTCGAGCTTGACGTGACCGACGATCAGCTCCAGCAGACCTTGAGCCAGATCTCCTTCGTTGGTCTCGTGGCGCTCGACGAGATGCTGTCCGTCGGAGGCGATCGTGGTGAGTCGCTCACCCTCGGGGACACGATCGCGGACTCGGGCGAGGGACCGGTTGCCGCCTATGAGGTGGAAGAGATGCGCCACATCCTCGCTGATGCGATCAACCGCATGAACGAGAGGGAGAAGATCGTCCTTACCCTTTACTACTACGAGGGTCTGACCCTCGCCGAGATCGGCCAGGTGCTCGGCGTGACCGAGAGCAGGGTCTGCCAGATACACACCAAGGCCGTCCTGCAGCTGCGCTCGAAGATCCTTGCCGCAGAGCGCGAGCCAGTGAGCGGCACCTGACCCTCAGCTCAGCCACTACTCGGGTTCGGCAGATCCGACATTCCGCGCTTGTCCGGGCGCGCTTCTGGTTGTGGGGTCGGGCTCTGGTGGAGGTGTTCAGCGCTGTGCTCCACGGTGACGGCGGCGTGGAACTCGTCGATGGCGGGGAACGGGCGTTGAGCGTTGTAGTCGTCTGCGGTGCCCCGCTGGCGTCAGAGTTGTCCCTGTTCCCCGCACCGCTCCGATCCTTGATATGGTTGCGGTTGCATCGTTGGCGGTATTGGCCGTCCTCGGTGCAACAGAGTCGGAACGAATGCTTGGTTCGGAAGGGGACAGGATGCCAGAGCTGTTGTCAGCTGC
>JAHFUU010000341.1 GCA_023264915.1 Microthrixaceae bacterium
ACCCGCTCAGCGACCTCCGCTCCACTACGACATCGGGCCCTGCGGGCCCTCCAGCGAGCCTCCCCACGGTCGCTCCCGGTGCCACCCTTGCTGGGACACCGCCTTGCCCGAACCCAGACGGCAGCTCGGCCCGGACGACCGGCTTCACCGGCCCCATCCCCATGTGCATCAACGCGGACCTCACCTATGACGCGGTCATCAAGACCAGTGCTGGCGAGATGAAGTTCATGCTCAACACCCCAGAAGGGATACAGACGGTCAACAGCTTCGTCTTCCTGGCCGGGTACCACTACTGGGATGGCGCGCCTCTCACCTCGATCAAGCCCACCGTCTCGTTCGTCGTCACCAACCCCGTGCAGTCCGGTCCCGGGTACACGATCCCGAACGAGCTGGCACCCGCTGGAACCATCTTCCCGGTCGGCCGCATGGCGATGGTCCCCGGATCCTCGAGCGCCTTGGATCCGGGTACGTTCCAGGTCGCGCTCGGAGAGGAGGCGGCCGGGCTGCCTCGCAACACGCCAACCTTCGGGATCATGCTCGACGGCCTGGAGACCTTGCAGGCCATCCGCAAGGGCGGGAGCCAGAGCGGCACGCCCGTCGGCACAGCGATCACGATCACCTCGATCACGATCAAGCCATCTGAGAAGCGCACTCCCACCAGCTCGCCTTGAGCGCGACCGGCGCGATGTGGCCGCGTCGGGGCTTGGTCGACTCGCGGTCACATGTCGATCACGCTCCGAGGGGCTCGGACTCGTGAGAGGTCAGCCTCAGGGTTGAGCCGTGGGAACCGAGGGCACCGGCTGACCGGTGACCTGGCCAGGGACCTGACCGGGGACCTGACCCGGGACCTGGCCGGGGACCTGCACTGCTGGCTGGCCGGTGACACCGCCGGGGATCGACGGCAGCGTCGTCGAGGGTTCGGCTCCAGCGACGCTGGTGGGCGGCGTCGGTGACTCTGAGATGGTGACCTTGGTGATCGTGACGGGCGGGCTGGGTTCCCCTCCCAGTGCCCCCGATCCAGTCGATGAAGCAAGGATCTGCTGCAAGATGGGCATCCCCTCGGTCACGTCGCCGAACACCACATAGGTGCCCTGCGAGTCGAGGCTCGCTGCCGCCGGGCCGACGACGAAGAAGAACTGGGCGCCGGCGCTGTTCGGGCCCGAGCCTCGGGCCATCACGAGCTGACCGGGTTTGTAGCTGAAGCGGCCACCCTCATCCTGGAGGAAGTAGCCCGGCCCCGAGTCGCTGGCATCGTTGGAGTGCGGCGATCCTCCCTGGAGCACCTCGAGGGACTTGTCGGCCCGGAAGATCTTGGTGTTGTCGTAGTAGCCGTACCGGGCCAGCACGATGAAGTTGTTGGTCGTCGCGGGAGTGCGGACCGTGTCGAGCGCCACCTTGACGGTCCCAGCAGAGGTCTCGAAGGCGGCCACGTAGCTCTTGGAGTCGTCGATGCACTTCGACGGTGCCGCGTCGAAGGTGAGCTTCGGAGAGGGGGGTCCCTCCGGTGGCGGGCAGGGGCCCTTGCCGTACATCGACGAGGGAACCGTGGTCGAGCCCCGCGGCAGGGTCGACCCCGAGGTCGCAACCTCGTCGTTCTTAGAGCGGTTCGAGAAGAAGGTGCTCACCCCGAACACGGCGGCGACCAGGGCGACCATGATCACCGCGGTCACGAGCTGGCGTCGGCGGTGTGCCCGCTGCTCCGCGATGCGGGCCTCCTCGAGACGCCGTGCTCTGCCGGCCTTCTGACGCTCACGCTTGTCGGTCCCCATGGTGCGCAAAACCTACCAACCGCGACGAGTCCTGCCGCAACGGCCGGCCTGGCACCCCGCTGCACCAAGGACCGTGACCGAGGCATCGAGCCGCGAGTCGACCATCCCGACCCGGTCACGGAACTCGCAACGGCCGGCGTGGCAGCCCGCTGCACCAAGGACCGTGACCGAGACATCGAACCGCGAGTCGACCATCTCGACCCGGTCACGGAACTCGCCGCGGCGGGAGTCAGTTCTTGAGGTCGGCCAGCGCGGCCGGCCTGCGGTCGAGGTAGACCTGCACCTCTCCCACGCCTTCGCTTCGCCAGAGGCCATCGGGTGCGCGGATGAGCGCGGTGGCTTCTGGCACTTCGGCGAGCGAGACCCCTTCGGGGGCCAGGGCGACGGTTCGATGGATCTTGTCGTGTGACCATTTGTTGGCGCGAGGGATGACCGCGAGGCCTGACACCACCCCGAGACCGACGGTGAAGGCGCCCCCTCGCGAATCGACCATCGGGTCACACAGCACGTCGGCACCGGCGTTGGTGCCGGCGAGCACGGCGCCGCGGGAATGAGCGTCGAGCATCGCGCCGAGCACGGCTGAGTCCTTCAGCACTGAGCGGAGGTGCATCGGGGATGCGCCCGCGAGGTAGATGAAGCGTGCCTGGCCGACGAGCTCGGCGTTGGCTGGCAGCTCAGCATCCGCGCGGCTGAGCACCGGCGCCTCCACGACCTTGGCACCAAGGCTCTGGAACCATGCGGTCGCCCGATCCACGAGCTTGTGGGGGTTCTCATAGGCCGAGCCGGTGGGGAGCACGACGACCTCGTCGGCTCCACTGGCCGCAAGCAGCACCTCGTCGAACCGGCAACCCTCGGTCCACTCACCGCCGCCCACAAGAGCAAGCGTGCCCCTCATCGTTGCCCCTCCTCAGGTGAGCTGGCACTGGATCCGGCGCTGGATCCAGCGATCGGTGCCCGCGAGATGGTCGCAGTCGCCTGCATCCAGCGGCGCAACGGCCATGCTGTCGGGGGCCATGCAGTTGTCGGCATCGTGAACCTTTCTATCGCGGAGATCGTGAACCCTTCTGCGCGCACCGCCGCTGGCACGTCGCGGGCCAGGTGCAGGCCTCGGATGCCGGGCATCCAGCGCGAGAGCCCTGCGGTGGCCGACGCGGTGAGCAGGTGGAGCGCTCCGGGTTGGCCGATCGGTTCGAGCATGTGCAGCTCGCCTTCGGGGTGGAGCAGGTACGAGATGCCCCGCAGCGCCAGGGGCAGGTCTGCGAAGTGCACCAGGGCAGCGGCGGAGATGACCGTGGGGAACGAGCCGGGCTGGGGGACCGCCCCGAGCACCGCGTCCTCGCCGGGCTCGCCGAGGCGCACCACACCGGTGGCCAGGAACGCGGCGTCGCGCACCAGCGCACGGCTCGCCGGGTCGCCCAGGTCCAGCAGCTGCCGGGCCGCGTCCCCGACCAGGCTGTGCCGTCGCTCGAGCACTGTCATGACGAGCTCCGCGGGCCAGGCGTCGGGCAGCTCCAGAGCGGCGGCCACCGTGGCTGTGTCAGAGGTCCCACCCATCGGGCCAACCCTAATGGGGCTCCGCCCCGGACCGACGAGTCATGCGGTCGGGATGGGATCGTCGGGAGGTCGTCAGCCCCGAAGTCCCTGGATCAGTTGACCACGGGGTCGACGTGGTGGGTCGGGTAGGCCTTTACCCGGCAGTAGGTGGTGGCCCGATAGAGGACGTGGACTTCGACAATGTAATTGTCGAGATGGATCCGTGCATACCAGAGTGCACCTGAGAAGTGAGAGACCCAGTGTCAGGATGGTTGCATCACGGAGGGGGTTGGGGCTGATGAGAAACAGAAGCCGAGGGATGCCCCTATTGGTCACCGTGATCTCATTGACATTCGGGTCGTTTGTTGTCGGCTGTGGCTCCACGACCGAGGTCGTGTCCTCGGCGACCAGCACCGTCCCAACAGGATCGACTGCTGCGGACAGAGCAAGGCTCACTGCGATGGCTTGCACACCACCGGAAGACCCGAGACGTGGGGGAACCCTTCGCCGGACCTCTGAAGTTGAGTGGGACGAGGCCTGGTCATATGGCGACGCAAAGGCCCTGGGGTACGCAGACTTCTGGTCTCTCGTGACTAACTTCAAGCGAAAGCGCTGGTTCCAACTCCCCCCTGGCGTTCTACCGGTCGGCATCGTGGGACCCAGCACCATCGATAACCGTGACGACTCGGTTGCTGCGGCAGTGACAGCACCGGATCTCCCCCCCGAGGACTAGTCGTGTCCCAAGCAAAAGGCTTCAACGTCTCAGAAACGGAGCTGGCTCAAGCGAAGACGGCAGCGTTGGCGGGATCGTCAATGCACGTTGGG
>JAHFUU010000022.1 GCA_023264915.1 Microthrixaceae bacterium
GACGGCCCCCGATCACGGCCTCGTGCTCCTCGACGGGGTCGATCTCGTGCGCATGCCCGCAGACGAGCGGGCCCGCCGTGGCGTGGCCCGCTCGTTCCAGGACGCGCGCCTGTATCCCGCGCTCACCGTCGAGGAGACCCTCGCCGTGGCACTCGACCGCTGGCTGCCGGTGAAGTACCCATTCCGTGCAGCAGTCCGCAGCGGGCGTGAGCGCGAGGTCGAGCGCGAGGTCCACGAGAGGGTCGAAGAGCTGGTGGAGCTCCTCGGGCTCGGGCGCTTCAAGACCTCCTTCGTCCATGAGCTGTCGACGGGCACCAGGCGAATCGTCGACCTCGGTTGCGTTCTGGCTCACCACCCGACGGTCGTGCTCTTGGATGAGCCCTCCAGCGGGATCGCCCAGCGTGAGTCCGAGGCATTGGCCCCGCTCTTGCTGCGGGTGCGTGACGTCCTGGGGGCGACGGTGCTCGTGGTCGAGCACGACATGGCCCTCGTCAGCTCCATAGCGGACCGTCTCGTCGCATTGGACCAGGGCCGTGTCGTGGCACAAGGCCCCCCTCGGGAAGTCCTCGAGCACCCTGCGGTGATCTCGTCCTACCTGGGCGGCCCCGACCCGGTGCTCGATCCCGCGACCGCCAGCGGGTCGCCGGCTGCGGTGGGCGAGGCCACCGGCGGCTCCCTCGCGGCCGATGACGGCGCCGGGGGCAACGACGACCGGCCACCGATGTTGGTCGCCGGGGGCAGCCGCCCACGTTGGCGGACCGCGGCGGCCGCCATAGCCGCTGTGATCGCCGTGATCGCTGTGGTCGTCGTGGGCGGTGCGGGGCGCAACGCGTCCTCTACCTACACACCGACTGTCGCAGAGCGAGCCAAGGTGCCGGCCAAGAGCGTGGTTCCTCCCATCTACTCCGAGACCCAGGGTGCCCAGCGCGAAGAGACCCCGTGGGTGGACAACTGCGACCCGGCCACTGGGCGCATCAAGATGCCATCGGTCTACGCGCCGCCCTGTGTCCCCAAGTTCGAGGGGGACAACGGCGGTGCGACGTCGCTGGGCGTCACCTCGGACACGATCAAGCTGGCCGTCTATGAACCCAAGGGCGCCAACGATGCTCGGGCACTTCTGGAGAACGTCCTGGACGATCCCAACGCTGTGGCAGAGACCGGCAATCGGTACGTGGACATGTTCAACGACCTCTTCGAGACCTACGGCCGCAAGGTCGAGATCGTGAGGTTCCAGGCCTCGGGCAACATGGACGACGAGGTCGCGGCCCGCGCGGATGCCATCAAGCTGGCCACCGAGGTCAAGCCCTTCGCTTCGATCGGTGGCCCGCCGCTGACGGTTGCCTATGCCGAGGAGCTGGCAACCAGGGGCATCATGTGCATCGAGTGCGGGCTCTCGGACCCGGACTCGTCCTTCCAGCGCAACGCGCCGTTCATGTGGGGGCCGTTGCCGACCCCCGAGGAGTTCCTCCTGAGCGTGGGGGACTACCTGTTCAACCGGGTGGTCAAGCGCCCCGCCTCGTTTGCCGGCGACGAGCAGATGCGCAACAAGGAGCGTGTCTTCGGAACCGTGCACTTCGAGCAGAAGGTGCCCGTGTTCGCCGAGCTCGAGAATCTCGTGAACCAGATCGGTGAGGCCCGCGGGTTCAAGCCGGCGGCGAGCGAGACCTACACCTTCGAGCTCGAGAAGATGCCCGAGCGGGCCACCACCATCGTCGCCAAGATGAAGCAGGCGGGCGTCACCACCGTCATCTTCCTGGGTGATCCCCTGATGCCCATCTACCTGACCAAGGCAGCCACCGAGCAGGACTACTACCCCGAATGGATCGTGACCGGCACGGTCCTCACCGACACGACCGTGTTCGGCCGGCGGTACGACCAGGGTCAGTGGCGCCACGCGTTCGGGCTGTCAGTGCTTCCGGTGCAGACCCGCCACGAGATGGGAGAGGCGTGGCGCATGCACCAGTGGTACTTCGGGAGTCCGCCGGCCGCCGTCAACACGAGCCAGCTCATCTACCAGGCGATCAACCTGTTCTTCCTGGGCGTGCACCTCGCGGGCGCGAACCTCCGGCCCGAGACGTTCCGCGACGGCTTGTTCCACTACCCGGCCTCTGGGGGCGGCCCGACGACTCCACGTATCAGCTTCGGGCACAACGGCTTGTACATCTCCGAGGACCTCGGCAAGCGAACCGACTACCTGGGCGTGGACGACATGACCGAGATCTGGTGGGACGCCGAAGCGATCGGGCCAGATGAGACCGGCAAGTACGGAACCGGCATGTGGAGATATGCCAACAGCGGTGTCCGATACCTTCCAGGTGACATGCCCAAGACCGACACCGACGCCTTCCGCAAGGACGGGTCAGTGCTGCTGTACGACCAGCTTCCTGACCGGGATGTCCCGCCCCAGTACCCCTCGCCCCACAAGGGCTGAACCGGACCAGCGAGTGGTCGAGCGTGGCCCTCCAGGCACGCACGCACGCACGCACACGTTGGCTCCCGGCGCCAGCGGTCTGGCTCAGGTGCAGCGGTGAGCCTCAGGTGCCGGGTCGGTCAGGTGCCGGGTCGGTCAGGTGCCGGGTCGGTCAGGTGCCGGGTCGGTCAGGTGCCGGGTCCGTCAGGTGCCGGGCTCGAGCCCTGATGCGAGGAGGCGGAAGCTCTCCCCAGCCTGGTTCCACGGGTCGGCGTGGCCCGGGTCGGCCACCCACACCTGGAACACCGCGTAGATGGCCGAGACGACCGCGTTCGCGATCAGCCTCGGCAACAGGTCTGTGGGCTCCTGGCCCAGCCGGGCAGCGAAGTCCACAGCGAGCCGCTGGGTCACGGTGGAGACATGGAGGAAGAAGTGGCCGCTCAGGTTGGGGTTCTCGGCGAGGAGCTTGAACTCCAGGCGTTGCTCGGTGGTCGGGACGAGTGTCAGCGCACCAGGGGTCTCCATGACGGCCATGCACGCCGCCAGGGGCAGCTCGTCGGGCGGGCGCTGCTCGAGGGCCTCGACGACGCCGTCGATCCTCGCATTCACGCCTGACAGGGCCAGGTCCTCCTTGGTGGAGAAGTAGCGGAAGAAGGTCGCCTCGGAGACGTCCGCGCGCTCGGCTATGTCTGCGATCCGCGTGTCGCGGTAGCCCTTGGCCGAGAACAGTGCGAGCGCGGCTTGCTGTATCGCCTCGCGCGTCTGTTGCTTCTTGCGCTCGCGGCGCCCCAGTGGATCCTCGGGCGACGGCTCGTCGACCTCACGGGATCGGGTTCCCTTTGAAGCTGCCATGGGTCACGTCCTTGGTGGGCCGATTGGGAGGGGGCCGTCACTGGACCCGGTCACTGGACCGTCACTGGACCGGTCACTGGACCGGTCGCTGGACCGGTCACCCGATCCGTCTGGACCCCTGTGATCGTTCATTGGTGATGGTCACTCACAACTGATAGTAGCTATCAGATTACCGGGTTGCCACCACCCCGACCTGTCCCTGGGTGGCGCTCCGAAGCTCCCGGGGCACCGGCGGGTAGGCTGGCCAGAGATGGCGACAGTTGACCGGGTGCTTCCCTGGCGGAGGCACAGCGCCCCGCCCGATGAGGAGTTGGCACCGCTTCTCGCCTTGTACCGGGAGGCGCAACCGAGGGCATCCACCGCTTTGATAGTGCGGGCCTACGAGGTTGCCAAGAAGGCCCATGAGGGCCAGGCTCGCAAGTCAGGGGAGCCCTACATCCAGCACCCGATATCGGTGGCCAAGATCGTCGCAGAGCTCGGCCTTGACGACATCACCGTCGCGGCCGCCCTGCTGCATGACTCAGTCGAGGACACCGGGGTGTCGGTTGCCGATCTCCAAGCGGAGTTCGGCGAGGACGTCGCCGCGATAGTCGACGGCGTCACGAAGCTCGAGCGGATCCGCTTCGACTCGAAGGAGGCTCAGCAGGCCGCCACGGTGCGCAAGATGATCGTGGCGATGGCCAAGGACCTCAGGGTCCTCATCATCAAGCTCTCGGACCGCCTCCACAACATGCGGACGCTGGCAGCGCTGCCTGCATGGAAGCAGGAGCGAACCGCCCAGGAGACCCTCGACATCTACGCGCCGCTGGCGCACCGCCTGGGCATGCAGGAGATGCGCCAGCAGCTCGAGGACCTTGCCTTCGCGGCCCTGCACCCGAAGCGCTACGCCGAGATCGACCACATGGTTGCCACGCGCTCACCCGAGCGCGAGATCTACCTGACTCAGGTGCTCGAGGATGTGCGCTCGCGGTTGCGCGAGCTCCGGATCCCTGCCGAGGTGACCGGCCGGCCGAAGCACCTCTGGAGCATCTACGAGAAGATGGTCGTGAAGGGCAAGGAGTTCAACGACATCTTCGACCTCGTCGGGATAAGGGTTGTGGTTCCCACAGTCAAGGACTGCTATGCGGCGCTCGGATCGATCCATGCCACATGGAAACCGGTGCAGGGCAGGTTCAAGGACTACATCGCCATGCCCAAGTTCAACCTCTACCAGTCCCTGCACACCACGGTGGTCGGTCCGCAGGGCAAGCCCCTCGAGGTTCAGATCCGTACAGCCGAGATGCACCAGCGCTCTGAGTTCGGGGTTGCCGCCCACTGGAACTATAAGGACAACCACGCGTCCTCTGGGGACCTGGCCTGGCTGAACAGGATCGTCGACTGGCAGTCAGAGACCTCTGACCCAGGCGAGTTCATGTCCAAGCTCAAGATCGATCTCGAGCAGGACGAGGTGTTCGTGTTCACGCCCAAGGGGCGTGTCGTAACGCTTCCCCAAGGCGCCACGCCCGTCGATTTCGCCTATGCGATCCACACCGAGGTGGGCCATTCCTGCATCGGTGCCCGCATGGACGGCCGGCTGGTCCCGCTGGACACGCGACTCGGCAGTGGCGACACGGTCGAGATCTTCACCTCCAAGGTCGAGGGAGCTGGCCCCTCGCGGGACTGGCTCAAGTACGTCGCGACTCACAGGGCCGAGACCAAGATCAAGCAGTGGTACTCCCGCGAGCGCCGCGAGGATGCGATCGGCGCCGGCAACGAGGAGCTCATCAAGGCCCTGCGGCGCGAAGGTCTCCCGGTCCAGAAGATCTCCCAGGGCAAGGTCCTCGACGAGGTTGCAGTGGGCCTGAACTACCTCAACCTCGACGCTCTCAAGGCCGCCATCGGCGAGAAGCACGTGTCGGGAAAGTCAGTCGCCCAGCGCGTGCGCAAGCTGCTCGAGCAAGGCGAGCCCGGCCAGGAGGAGCAGCTGCCGATAACGGTCCGAGAGCCCACACGCACGCGCAACCGCCGGCATATGCACAATCACGGTGTCCACGTCGAAGGCCTCGACGATCTGATGGTTCGGCTCTCGCGGTGCTGCACCCCTGTGCCGGGTGACGACATCATGGGCTTCGTAACTCGGGGCCGCGGCGTGTCGGTCCACCGCACCGACTGCGCGAACGGAGCGTCGTTGGCCGGCAACCAGAGCGACCGCGTGATCGATGTCGAGTGGGACAGCGACAACACGGGCACCTTCGTGGCCTCCATCGAGGTCAAGGCCCTCGACAGGGCGAGGCTCCTGCGGGACGTGAGCGCAGTTCTGGCAGACGCGCACGTGAACATAATCTCCTGCAACACCCTCACTGGTTCGGACCGCATCTCCACCATGCGGTTCGACTTCGAGCTCGCTGATGCCTCACACCTGGACTCGCTGCTGCGATCGATCAAGCGCATCGACAGCATCTATGACGCGTTCCGCGTGCTTCCGGGCAAGGGCGGTTGAGGTTCGCCAGATGCCAGACAGCGAGCGAGCCGGCGGGGCTGCACCCCTGACGCACCAGGCGGGCAGGTACCACATGCCGCTGGCGGACCGTCCGGCTCCCCGGCAGGCACGCGCACAACACACGCGGGCGCTGTTGATCGTCGCCATCTTGAGCGTCGTGGTCAGCTCGTCGTGCGGTGGTGCAGGCGACGGCACCTCCTCCGCCGCCCGCGACACCATGGCAACGACTCGACCACCAGCCACACTGCCCGCGACGAGCTCGACGCCATCGCAACCCGCGACCACCCACGCGACCGGCCCCGAAGCGAGACCAGCCGTGACCAGGCCCTCGATGCCCCAACCGTCACCGGCACTGCCTCCCGGCCCGAACAAGGCCTTCGTCCTGGGCGACTCGGTGATCCTCGGGGCCCAGGCCGAGGTGCCCCGCGCGATGGTCGGATGGGACGTGACCTTCGACGCGAAGGAGAGCCGCTTCATCTTCGGTGGCCTGGACGAGCTCAAGGACAGGGTCGCCGCCAGGCAGAAGGAGCAGGAGGCCGACAGGGACAAGGCTCGCGAGTCCGGCCAGCCCGTGCCGAGCACCACCGAGCTCACGCCTCCGACGGTCCTCGGACGGGTGGTGGTGATCCACCTGTGCACGAACTACGAGGCAACCGGGGCCTTTGCGGGCTGGATCGACAGGTACATGGCCTACCTGAAAGACGTCGAGCGCGTCGTCTGGGTGACTTGCGTCGAATGGTCGTCCGGTCAGACCGAGGCCAACAAGGCGATGAGAGGAGCCTCGGAGAGATACGGCGAGCACTACGTCGTCGCGGACTGGTCGGCCTACGCGCGGACACCCGGGTACGCCTACAACGACGGCATCCACCTTCAAGGACCGGGCCGTGCGGCTCTGGCCGATCTCGTCGCCGCAGCCGTCGGTCCTGCCCCATCACCGGCTGGCTCGACGACCTCGAGCACTCGCCGATGACCGCACCTCCGATGAGCGCGCCCGGGGATCAGGCCTTCGAGCCGGCGGGGCCGGGTTCCTCGCTGCGCATCGTGTCCATGAAGGCGCCACCTGCGTTGATGACGGCCTTGCCGACCCGCTTTCCCACCTCGCTGCCCACGGCAGCACCGACGACGCCGCCGACGAAGGGACCGACGATCGGTATCGGGATCATGCTTCCAAGTCGGGCACCGCCGATCGCCCCGAGACCGAGACCGGCGAACTTGCCAGCTTCCTCTTTGTCCTTCTCATCCATTGCTTCCTCCTGTTGTCGATCTCCCACTGCCAGTGCCAGCTGGCCCTGGCGGCGAGAGAGTTGCTGTTGTTCGGGTGGGTGTACACGGCGCATGCGCCTTCATCACAGATAGAGGCCTGGTGGATCCTGGTCGGGCTTGGCGGGTGCCAGGGGCAGGTCTTCGCGGATCGATCCGACGAAGGTCTCGCCCGCTCGGAGCAGAGCCTTGCCGAGCCGCCTCCCGACCTCGCTGCCCACTGCCGCGCCCAGAACACCGCCTACGAAGGGACCGAGAAGCGGCACCGGGATGATCCGGCTGCCGAGGGCCGCCCCACTGGCGATGCCGGCACCGACACCGACAGCCCGCCCGATGTCCTCGCGTTCCCGATCGTTCATGGGCATCCTCTCTTGGCGCGAGCTCCAGTGTGGCGCGCCAAGATGGTGCCGGCTGGTCAGGAACCCACCGACTTCGGTGCCGTTGACCACCCGCCGATCCGAGCTCGCCTGGTTGCTGCACAGAGGATGCCAGCCTCGCCGGGAACCGGCACGGGTGTTTTCACCCACTCGTTGGTGGGGGCCCCTCGCCGCTAACCTCCCCGGGCGTGCCTTCTGGGATCCCCGAGCAGCGAACCGAGCGACCTTCTGAGGATCAAGCGCCCGCCCAGACCGGCGCGCAGCCTGCCGGTGCCAGCAGGTCAAGACCCGATCGGTTCCGGGCACCGAAAGGGACCCGGGACATCGTGCCGCCCGAGTCCTCCCGTTGGGAAGCCCTGGTCGTTCGCTTCGCCACGTTGGTCGAGCGTGCCGGATACGGGTTGATCTGCGGGCCGATGTTCGAGGACATCGGGGTGTTCGAGCGGATGGGTGAGGGGACCGACGTCGTCCGCAAGGAGATGTATGACTTCTACGACAAGGACCCCTCCAACCCTCAGCGCCTGGCGCTGCGCCCCGAGGGAACCGCAGGGGTTGCTCGCGCATTCGTCGAGCACCGCCCCGCCACCCTCCCATGGAAGGTGTGGTACGTCGCGCCCAACTTCCGCTACGAGAGCCCCCAGGCACACCGGTACCGCCAGCACCACCAGGTCGGCATCGAGGCGATCGGGTCGCCGGATCCGGACCTCGACGTCGAGGCGATGGTGCTGCTCCACGACCTGTATGCCGCTGTCGGCCTGCGACAGGTCGAGCTCGTCATCAACAGCGTCGGCACCGTGGCTGATCGACGGTCCTACGCCTCTGAGCTGAGGTCCTTCCTCACCACCCACAAGGGAGACCTCGACCCAGAAGATCAGGAGAAGGTCGACCGGCACCCGATGCGCGTGCTCGACACCAAGCGGGCCGCGAGCCTGGCCGTCGTGACAGCGGCGCCGCAGCTGCCCGATCACCTCTCGGCCGACGCGGCCGCTCGCTTCGGGCAGGTCAAGAACGGCCTCACGGCTGCGGGAGTGGCCTTTGTGGTCGATCCACGCCTCGTGCGTGGCCTTGACTACTACACCCACACTGCCTTCGAGTTCCAGAGCCAGGCGATCGGCGGGGCCAAGAGCACCATCGGCGGAGGCGGCCGCTATGACGGGTTGATCGAGTCGCTGGGGGGACCGCCGACTCCCGGCGTCGGGTTCGGGTGTGGCATCGAGCGCACGCTGGCAGCCTGTGACGCCGAGGAGGCCTTCCCGGCACCACCGAACCCTCTCGACGCCTACGTGATCGACCTCACCGGCGGCGGCGCTGCTCGGGACCTGTGCACCGATCTTCGTCGTGCCGGGTTGAGTGCAGACCGCGGCTTCGACCAGCGGTCGATGAAGAGCCAGATCAAGTCAGCTGGCCGTTCCACGGCCCGCTTCGCCGTCATCGTGGGGCCTGACGAGCTTTCTGAAGGCGTCGTGACAGTGCGCGATCTGCGCAACGATGCCGCCCAGGTGTCAGTCGCGCGGTCAGATCTCATCAGCTACCTGCTCGCGGCCACAGCCGGCGAGTGAATCCACCAAGCGGCAAGGATCCACGCTCGTGACCCACAACCCCAATGCCATCACCGCTCTCCGTAGCGACCTCGCAGGCGAGCTGCGAGCTGACGACCAAGGTAGGCGGGTCGCCGTGTGCGGATGGATCAACGCTCGAAGGGAGCACAGCCAGCACCTCGCGTTCATCGATGTGCGGGATCACACGGGCGTCGTGCAGTGCGTGGTGGACAACGCGCACGACCTGCGCAGCGAGTACGTCGTGCGGGTGCAGGCCACGGTGACCAGACGAGCTGCCGAGACGGTCAATCCCAACCTGGCAACCGGCGAGATCGAGCTCAAGGACTGCGAGGTGGAGGTGCTGGCCCGGTCTGACCCACCGCCGATCCAGATCGACGCGCGCGCCGGAGTCGACGAGAACCATCGCCTCCGCTACCGCTACATCGACCTCCGATCCGAGCGAATGCAACGCAACCTCCGCGCGCGGGCGCTGGTGAACAGCGCTCTCCGTGCCGCCATGCAGCGGCAGGGCTTCGTCGAGGTCGAGACACCCTTCTTGATCGCTTCGACCCCCGAGGGCGCACGCGACTTCGTCGTGCCTTCCCGCCACAGCCCCGGCCAGTTCTACGCGCTTCCTCAAAGCCCCCAGCTGTTCAAGCAGCTCGCGATGGTCGGCGGGATCGACCGCTACTACCAGATCGCTCGGTGCTTGCGCGACGAGGACCTACGAGCGGATCGCCAGTTCGAGTTCACCCAGCTCGATGCCGAAGCCAGCTTCGTCTCCCAAGATGACGTCCTCGCATTCATCACCGAAGCCGTCGGTGACGCGACCGAGGTGGTGACCAGTGAACGCACGGGTGAGATCCCGCGCCTCACCTGGCTCGAAGCGATGGAGCGGTTCGGATCTGACAAGCCAGACATCCGGTTCGGCATGGAGCTGTGCGATCTGACCGAGGTGTTCGCCACGACCGACTTCAACGCCTTCAAGGCGCCGTCGGTCAAGGGCATCTGTGAACCGGCCGGCGCGACCAAGACCCGCAAGCAGCTCGACGAGCTCACCGACAAGGCCAAGCAATGGGGAGCCAAAGGCCTTGTGTGGATGAAGGTCGAGCCCGATCTCAGCCTGACCTCACCAGTGGCCAAGTTCCTCCGCGACGACGAGAAGCAGGCCCTGGTCGCCAGGTTGGGAGCCGAACCGGGTGATCTCGTGCTCGTCGTGGCCGACGAGTTGGCGAGGGCCCGCCACGTCCTGGGGCTCCTCCGGCTCGAGCTGGGGCGACCGGCGGTGAACGAGGGGAGCCTGTCCTTCCTCTGGGTCGTCGACTTCCCCCTCTTTGAAGGTCTCGACGAGACCGGGGCACCGATCCCCGCACACCATCCGTTCACGATGCCCAACATGGCAGACCTCGAACTGCTCGACTCCGCTGAGCCCGGGGTGTTGCTGAAGGTGCGATCCCAGGCCTATGACCTCACCCTGAACGGCTGGGAGCTCGGCTCGGGCAGCGTCCGGATCCACCGTCCAGACATCCAGCGCAAGATCTTCGACCTGTTGGGGATCACACCCGAAGAGGCGAGGCAGAAGTTCGGGTTCCTGCTGGACGCGTTCGGGTACGGAGCACCTCCCCATGCTGGGTTCGCGTTCGGGATCGACCGGTTGGTAGCGCTCCTGGTGGGCGAGGAGAACATCCGCGAGGTGATCGCCTTCCCCAAGACCCAGTCCGGTGCGGACCCGCTCACAGGCGCGCCCACCGCGATCGATCCCCGCCACCTCGACGAGCTCGGGTTGCGCCTGTCGCCCGATCCCCGATAGCGGCTGCCCTCAGATCGACTCGACCTCGACCACGGTGCTGCCGGGGGGCATGGTCGGGTAGACCTGCTTGCCCTCGCGGGTCATCTTGGCGGGGTCGGTCAGCAGGCTGACCAGGAGCCCACCATCCTGACGCGTGGCCTGGACCTGGCTTGCGCTCACTGACTCGACCGAGAAGCCGAGCCGCTCGAGCTCGTCGCCGAGCTTCTGGCCGATCTCGCGAGGATCGACCCCAGAGGTCGAGAATGCGACGTGCAAGCCCACGCTCGCACGCACTGGCTTGTCGGCGCTGATGACCGGCGCCAGATCACAGGGCAGCGAGATCCCTTCGAGCAACCTGGCAACTGCCAGGCGGGGCGCCTCAGCGGAACGCTTGGCTTCTGAGGCCGCGAACAGCCCAGTGCGCCCCGAGGTCGTCCCCGCCTTGTTCGACGGGGCAACCGGAGCAACACCGGCTGAGCGATCCTCATGGGGTCCACCGCCGCCGGAGTCGCGACGAGCGGTGGGTGGCGAAGGGAACGGGGCAGCAGGGGCGCTGTCCCGAGACCCGCCACTGGACTCGGGCAGCGGCTCGACGGGGTTGACCGGAGTTGCGGCCCGCACGACCTGTGACCCCTCGGTCTTCCCTCGCGTCAACCTGCGGAAGATGCGGTAGCCATAGACGCAGACCGACACGATCAGCCACAGGTAGAAGATGTATGCCCACCAGGGGATGGTCGTGTCAGCCTCGAACTGCTGTTGAGCCAAGAGCGCCGGGAGAACCGCACTCACCGCCGAGAGGGCGAGGCGGTGGTCCGACAGTTCGGGTTGAGCTGGCTTCACAGATCTGATCGTGGCACACGAGGCCCGTGCGGTGCGTCGCCGGACCCCGAGTGCGGATTGGACCATGGGGCCGGGCCCGTTCACACGGCCCGTCGGGCCGAGCCGGGCCTGTCAGTCTGTAGCCTCGCATGCGTGCCTGGGGACCTGTTCTCATCTGCCAGCGATGACCAGCTGGCGCGACGCGGGCCGCTCGCTGCGCGGTTGAGGCCCGCCACCCTCGACGAGGTCTTGGGGCAGGAGCACCTTCTCGCCCCCGGAAGGCCCCTGCGCACGTTGATCGACACGGACCGGTTGTCATCGGTCGTGCTCTGGGGGCCTCCGGGCACGGGCAAGACCAGCATCGCTTCACTCATCGCAGCCACGACAGCCAAGGCCTTCGTCAAGCTGTCAGCGGTGTCGGCCACTGTCAAAGATGTCCGCGAGGTCGTTGCGGCCGCCGAGGAGAGGCTCGGACAGCACCAGAGGCAGACGATCCTGTTCCTCGACGAGGTGCACCGCTTCAACAAGGCGCAGCAAGACGCGTTGCTTCCCTCTGTCGAGTCCGGCCTGCTGGTCCTGATCGGGGCCACGACAGAGAACCCCTTCTTCGAGCTGAACCCCCCCTTGATGTCGCGCTCGACCTTGCTGCGGCTCGAACCCCTCCCCGCGAGGTCGCTGCTGGCGCTGCTGCGCCGAGGGCTCGACGCCGAGGGGGCGAGAGCGGACGATGACGCCCTGGAGCTCCTCGCAACGAGGTCTGGCGGTGACGGCCGTCAGGCGCTGACGAGTCTCGAGGTCGCCGTCGCGCTGGCCGAGGCCAACCGGACCGAGCCTGGGGCCGTGGCGCGGGTCACGACCTCCGAGGCAGAGGCTGCGCTTGGTACCAGGGCCATCCGGTATGGACGTGACGACCACTATGACGTGGTCTCGGCGTTCATCAAGAGCATCCGGGGCGGTGATGCCGACGCCGGCCTGTACTGGCTGGCGCGCATGCTCGAAGCTGGTGAGGACCCGCGCTTCATCGTCAGGCGACTCGTGGTCCTGGCCTCAGAGGACGTGGGCATGGCCGACCCGATGGCTCTGGTCGTCGCGCGTGCTGCTGCCGGGGCCCTGGAGCTCGTCGGCCTTCCTGAAGCCCAGCTGAACCTGGCCCAAGCAGTCGTGTACCTGTCCTGCGCGCCGAAGTAGAACCGGGTCGCGTCGGGCATCTGGCGCGCACGCGACGACGTGCGGAACGGGGGAGGGGGCGAGGTG
>JAHFUU010000342.1:0-2682 GCA_023264915.1 Microthrixaceae bacterium
GGGCGCGGTCATGGGCGTCTCTATGAAGCCAGGATGAACGCAGTTGACCCGGATGCCCGCAGGCCCGTCCTCGGCCGCCAGGGACCGGCACAGGCCGATGACGGCGGTCTTGGATGTGCTGTAGGCGGGGAGGATCGCGTTGCCCACGAGGCCCTCGACGCTGGATGTGATGACGATCGAGCCACCACCGGAGGCCTTCAGCACAGGTAGTGCGGCCTTGGCGGTGCGGAACACCCCGTTGAGGTTGATGTCGATGACGCGGGCGAAATCGTCCTCGGGCACGAACTCGACGAAGTTGGCGCTGACCACACCCGCATTGGCGAACACCGAGTCGAGCCGGCCCCAGCTCTGGTCGATCTCGGCTACCGCCGCGATGCATTCCTCGAGGCTCGTCACGTCACAGCGGATGGCTGTGGCGGTACCGCCGTCACCCTCGATGATCGCGACCGTCTCCGCGAGGCCCTCCTCGGCTATGTCGCTCACTGCGACCTTCGCGCCCTCGGCGGCGAAGCGGGCCGCCGTGGCCCGCCCGATGCCCGACGCCCCACCGGTGACCCACGCGACCTTGCCTTCAAAGCGGTTCATGTGATCCCTTCCTGTCAGACCAGCCACTGGGGCCATGGTGGGTAGATGCTGTACTCGGCGACGCCGGTACCGGTCTCGCCGGTCTCTTCGACCTCGTAGTCCACGAAGGCCTCATAGCAGTCCATGCGGTTCTCGAGCTCGTTCTCGGCCCGGCTCCAGAGCTTGATCGTGCCGTAGTGCCTGGTCGATCGCACGTGGATGACCTCGCCATCGGGGAGCGTGAACTCATAGCGGAACTTCGAGGCCTCGCGGATGGCGGGGCCCTCACCCGCGCCGAGGATCTCGGCCGCGGCGTTGAGCATGGCGCGGCTGCCATCCGCGTTGGACTCGAAGCCGCCGACCGGAGCGTCCTCGTTCGGTTGGCCCATATGGCTCATGAAGTAGAGCCCGAACACGTTCATGTGCCTGTCCGGCAGCTGCACCGAGGGCCAGAAGTGGCCGGGCACGTGTCCTTCGGTCCAGGTCCATTCGGGGTCATCGGAGAAGCGGTCAGACCACGTGTGGTCCCGGTGTGACCAGCAGCTGATGTCGCGGGTCTCGCCCTTTGACGGCCCACCCCGGATCTCGAATGTCCCGGTGCAGTCCATCGCCTGCTCGAAGTGGCCCGAATGGAAGGGGAACGCAACTGCCAGCGGGTCGCCACGGACTGACTCGTGGTAGTCGAAGGCAGCGAACCGTGCACGGAAGTCGAGCTCGAATCCGTACCGAGGCCCGTCCATGGAGATGCGGATGTGCTCGAAGGGTTCGATCACCTCATAGGTCAGGCGGCCGTCGGTGAACGGTCCCGGGTCTGGGTCCGGGTCAAGGGGCACACGCAGCGCGTAGGACTGCTGGACGCCGTCGATGAGGTAGTAGGTCTCGAAACGACCGAACCCGGCGTTGGACAGGTAGAAGTGGTTCACACCGAAGATCCCCGCCTCGGGGTCGACCACGCTCACCCAAAGCGTGTCACCGAAGAGCCGGCCCTCGGCCCCGGCAGGGGGTGCATGACGACCCTCGTCGACAGCGCTCAGATCCTTCGGTATGGCGAACCCCTGGCCCATGCTTCCTCCCCGAATCGAAGATCGAACTACCTGAAGAGCCCTAAGTTAGTCTGAATAACTCAGCTGCGCACAACCGTCGCCGGTCAGGTGCCACCGGGGCTTCGCCCCTGCCCGACGGGTCACGTGATCGGGATGGGATAGTCGACTCGCGCTTCACGTGGTCCAACCTCGAGGGGAGCTGGCCACCGGCGCGCAGGACCTCTACAGACCGACGGCCCTCACCGGGTCTGACAAGCCATCCCAGCTGAGAGCCGCGTCTCGGGTGTGGTCCGCAAGCCAGCGGCTCATGTCGTTTAGCTCCATGAGCTCGGCCAGCGCCCCGCGCTGGGCACCATCGAAGTAGCAAAAGCGCGTGCCCATGGCATCGCCGGACTGGATCTGCTCCCAACCCTGTCTCGTTGCTCGCTCCAGCGTCGCGTCGAAGTCCTCGGTCCACCATGCCATGTGGTGAGGACCAGCGGTCCCCTCGGCGAGGAACTCGCTGTAACACGACGGCGTGTCGCCTTGAGGCTGGATCAGCTCGAACTGCATCTCACCGGAGTTCGCTATCGCGAAGCTGATCTCGGTGCTGACGGTCTGGCCCCGGTAGTCACAATCATCCAGGACGAGATTGGGGATCTTGAACCATGGCCCGACCCCGAGAGTCCCGGTCCAGTGGGCAAGGGCGTCATCGAGATCGTTGACGACATAACCGACCTGGCGAACGGCTCCGGGCAGCACTCCAGCCATGGGTCAGCTCCTCGCTCCTCGCACCTGGCGCTCCGTGGCGCCGACTCCCTCGCGTAGCTTTACTCTATTCACTTAAGTCACCCCGTGCCACCGGGCCCGGGCCCAGCCGATGTCACACGCCCGAGCGTTGCCATTCTTCGATATTTCGATTATTGTTGAACTATGGAAGGACGACCGCCAGCCGGTGGAACCCCAGGGCACAAGGCCCGGGTCGTCGACCCACAGGGGGCAGCCCGACGAGCACCGAGTCCGCCGGCGACAACAGATGCAGCTCGAGATGCGGTCGCGCAGCTCGCCGCCCTTGCGCATGAGACTCGGATCGAGA
>JAHFUU010000342.1:2692-4093 GCA_023264915.1 Microthrixaceae bacterium
CGGCGGGCTGCCCGCCGGTTCGATCGCCTCGGCGCTGTCAGTAGCCGCACCAACGCTGTCGTTTCACCTCAAGGAGCTCAAGGCGGCAGGTCTCGTCGATTCTGCACGAAGCGGACGTTCCCAGATCTACCGGGCCGACTTCGTGACGATGCGATCTCTAGTCGGGTTCCTCACCGAGGAGTGCTGCAGCGACTCGACCTCATCGAAGCCGAACACACAGCCGGTCCGCGAGGCGGTCCCGGCGCCGTCAACAAGGAGACCCAACCGATGACCGACACCGACCAGACAGCCGCGGTCGCGAACACCGAGCCCACCAGCGGCCACCGTTCGCGCGAAGAGGAGATACGGGCAAGGGTGCAGGAGCGTTACGGGTCCATCGCGCGGATCGTGCTGGAAGGCAGGGCTGGCACAGGCTGCTGCGGCCCGACCGCCACCGCGACGACCGCGCCAGAGCCCCCAGCCTCGCAGGCCCGAGGCGACGCTGCGGAAGAGGTCGATCCGCCGGGTTGCTGTGGGGCGGCTCTGAACCCGGCAGGTGCTCGCGCCGACCTGACCACCTCCTCGGGGCCTTCCGGGCCTGCTCCAACCGGCAGGGCTGGCGAGGACCCGATCACCCGCAACCTCTATCACGAGGAGCAAGCCGACCAGATCCCCGAGGCCGCCCTGCTCGCCTCGCTCGGGTGTGGCAACCCGACCGCCCTCGCGCACCTCGCGCAAGGCGAGAAGGTCCTCGATCTGGGGTCAGGTGGAGGCATCGACGTGCTGCTCTCCGCGCGGCGAGTCGGTCCCGCCGGCTACGCGTACGGCATCGACATGACCGAGGAGATGCTCGAGCTGGCGCGACGCAACAAGGCCGAGGCGGGCGTCACCAACGCCGAGTTCCTCCAGGGCCACATCGAAGACATCCCCCTCCCCGACGACCATGTCGACCTGGTCATCTCGAACTGCGTCATCAACCTCTCCGTGGACAAGCCCAAGGTCTTCGGCGAGATCTTCCGCGTCCTTGCACCCGGTGGGCGCGTGGCGGTCTCTGACATCGTGGTCCGTGGCCCACTCGATCCGGCCATCCGCTCCAAGGCCGAAGCCTGGATCGGCTGCGTCGCCGGCGCGCTCGAGGAGGGCGAGTACCGCAGGGGCCTGGAGGCCGCCGGATTCAGCGATGTCCACATCGAGCCCACGCGGATCTTCAGCCTCGAGGATGCCGCTGAGCTCGTCGAGAAGAACGATCTGGACCCCGAGGCAGTCTCTGAGGCCGCGACCCACATCGTCTCGGCGTTCGTGCGGGCCACCAAGCCCGCATAGCCGCGCCGGCATCCCTGCGAGCGCCGGGTATGGGCGGTCGGCGTCGCGAGCATCGAGGAGACTGCTCAGGACGGCCTGCCAGCGCCGCCCTGCACCCCC
>JAHFUU010000343.1 GCA_023264915.1 Microthrixaceae bacterium
GGAGTCAGATCGCCTGAACACCCTGGTTGCCAACATTCTCGACCTCGGCCGGCTCCAAGCCGACGCTGTAACGGCCCAGGCCCAGACAACCGAGCTCGGCGAGGTAATCGCAACGACGCTCGCCAACATGCCAGTGACCGACCGCGTCAAGGTCGACCTCGACGACGATCTCCCCCCCATACACGCTGACCCCGTCCTGCTCGAACGAGCCCTCGCCAACCTGGTCGCCAACGCTCTCAGGTACTCGCCAGTCGACGAGGCGGTCACCATCCGAGCGGTGCCTCTGGACTGGTCCCTCGAGCTGCGAGTGATAGACCACGGGCGAGGCATCCCTCGCCGCGAGCGGAGGCGAGCGTTCCAACCTTTCGAGCGCATCGACGACCAGCCCGAGTCAGCCGGGACCGGTCTGGGGCTGGCTGTCGCGAGAGGTTTCATCCAGACGATGGGTGGCGCCCTCACGATCGACGAGACGCCCGGAGGGGGCACGACGATGATCGCCACGTTGGCCACGTCCGCCAAGGCGGCCCAGACATGACCCGGATCCTCATCGTCGACGACGAGCGTCCCTTCCTCCAGGCGCTGGGCGTGTCGCTGCGTGCGCGTGGCTATGAGACCTACACCGCCGACAGCGGCGGGGAGGGACTCAGGCTGGCAGCCGAGCAACACCCCGACGTGCTGATCCTCGATCTCGGGCTGCCCGACATCGACGGGCTCGAAGCACTCAAGGCCATACGCGCCTGGAGCACGGTCCCGGTGCTCGTGCTCTCTGCCCGGCAGGCCGAAGCCGCAAAGGTGTCTGCGCTGGACGCCGGAGCAGACGACTACGTCACCAAGCCGTTCAGCTTCAACGAGCTCCAGGCTCGACTCAGGGCCGTCCTCAGGAGACGCCTGCCATCCACCGAGGACGCTCTGATCGAGACACCGGACTTCTCGATCGATCTCCCCTCCAAGCGCATCGTGGGTCCCGGGGGCGAGATCCGCCTCACACCCACCGAGTGGCGCTTCGTCGAGCTGCTCGTTCGCAACGAGGGGAAGCTGGTCACGCAACGTCAGATCCTCAAGGAGGTGTGGGGACCCGAGTACGGAACCGAGACCGATTACCTGCGCACCTACATCGCTGCCATTCGCCGCAAGCTCGAACCTCAACCCTCGGCGCCCCGGTACTTCATCACCGAGCCCCGAATGGGGTACCGGTTCCGCAGGCCGGACCCGGTTCAGACCACCCACGCGGCAGGGTCGTGACTGTGGTCATGCCACGGCCGGCTGGCTGCCCGAGCGCGGCGGCGCATGCCAGGCGCCGCATCATCAGATATCAGGCTCCGCAGAGATGCGCGGCCGACCTGCTGGTTTCGGGGTCGTCGGTGTCAGCGACGGCGACGAACGGGCCGGTGTCGACGATCAGCACGCTGTGGCTCAGCCTCGGCCGAAGCCGTCAGCGAGCAGCTCGTCGGCGTCCGCAGCGCGACCGCGCTGGCCGCCGGAAGCGCCGATGCCGGCGATCGCGAGCTTGCGGCGACGAACCGGCGACGCCCATCCTCGGCGGCCTGATCAACGAATACCACGCCGCCTGAACCGGCCCACCCCGAACAACGCACCGCCCGAACCCGAATCGCACCGCCGCGGGCGAACCGACACACCAGCCCAGGACAACGATTCGACCCGACACGACCAAGCGGTCACAGCCGCCCGCGAGATCCTCCACGTCGCGGTGACCGACAGCCCACCGCCCGTTTCACCACGAATGCCGCCAGAGGCCTGCTCATGGAACTCGACGATATGGAGGATCGTGCCCCGCGGCCGGTGGCCCCGGGCGTTCCTGGTCACCCCGGCCGCCTTGCTGCGCTGGCACCGCCGGTTCGTCAACGGGCTCATACCCTCGACGTCATCCGCCGCCTCGCCACCACCCTCAACGTCACCGCCGACCTGTTGGTCTTCGACAACGACGAACGCGGCCCCGACGACGACCTCCGCCTCGCCTTCGAAGCCACCCTCAACCTCGACCCCGACGAACGCAACACCGTCCGCGAAGTCATCGAAGCCCTACTCCTCAACACGACGCCTGCCGCTGGATCAACGCCAGCTGACGGCCACCGCGTTCGCTACTCGGTCGGAACGGCCACCTGGCACCTCTTGGACGCGTAGTCGAGGATCGCCCGTGCGGGCTTCGCCACCGATGGGCTCGCGCCCACCGGAAGAAATCCGCCCCCCTCGGCGATGAACCGCTCAAGCGGAACCAGATGAGCCCGGTACGCCTCGATCACAACGTCGAGGTCTCGAACCAACTGGGCCTCACCACTGCTCTCGAGCAACGGCCGCGCCTCCTCCAAGGTGCGCAACGTCCCCTGCCGCGCCGCGAACGCCGCTCGAGGGTCGCGTTCCGCGAGCTTCGTAGCTGCCGCCGGGTCAGCTGCACGATCCGCGATCTGGATCAGGTACGGATCCGCCAACGCTGCTTGATTCGCTGCGAACACCTGACATGCAGTCGCTGAAGTAACCGGCGATCTCTGCAGTGTCGAGGTGGTCGACCCCTGCTCAACCTGCCCGCCACAAGCACTACCCATCGCGGCAAGCGCGACCGCTGCCACCAACCCCCGCGCGGCCACCTCAGCCGTTTCCATGTCTGGCGGCTGGCGACCCTGGTGAGCGGCCCGCCCCGTACACGCTGTGCATCAAAGTCTGGGACTTCGGTGCCGTTGTTGTACCACTGATCATCGACGACATGAGAGCCCGATTGGTAGGTCGCCCACAACTCCAACATCGGGTTCTCTATCGCTACATTCGGTGAACACGACAGATAAAGAGTGACACTGAGGCCTTATCTCCTCCAGACCGAGCTACAGCCCCCACCAGCAATGCTGCCGCCCCCGGCTCCAGCCAGTATTGCTTTCGGGGCCCTCGGCGCCGCACAGTGGATGTGCCCACCGAAGCACCCACCACCACCGGGAGCCCCAGACGGCGTACTCCCACCGCACGGATCCGACGTCGTCCCGGACACCATCGACGCAATCGCCGCAACAGCGGAGAACAACGCGTCGCAAGGTCGTAGTCCGAGTGGGTCGGTGCGGTTGAGTGGGTCGTTGTATGTGTAGTGGTAGGGGTTGGCGACGGTGGTGGTTCCGTCTTCGCCGTCGAGGGGGTCCCGAGTGAGGAACGTACCGGTGGTGGGGTCGTAGTTGTCAGCAATAGTCAACATTGGGCACCGTGGCCGTCATAGTGACCGCCTCGTTGACAACCGCGAGGCTCAAGACCACGGTCTGGCCATCGATCGACTTCGTGAGGGACACGTACGGCGGATCTGATCGGCTCCATCCCATCGACTGGAGTTCGTCGGACATCTCCTGCATGCCGGCCTGCGGCGATCGACCAGACACGATGTAGGAACGGAAGAGTTCGGGTTGTTCCCCGTCGAACCGGTCGTGGCACTCAACACTGTCCTTCGACCCTGAAGGACTCGCTCCGCGGGGCTGAACCCGAATGGCCGGATCATTCAGCAAGGCCCGTAGCGGTTTGGCCTCGCTGGTTCGGGCGCAGCCCATCAAGGTAACGAGAAGCCCCAGCCCAAGCACCAACAGAGCCCTACGCAATGCCGCACCTAGCAGGGCTCTCGAAACCCTCGGTATACGCGCGCCTCGACGGGTCGCCACGCTTGCGCGAGCACGCCTTACCGGCAGCGATGAAATCGCGTACCGCCTGATCGGAACGTACGCGTTTGGCCTCGGTGGTGCCTGAGCCGGGCAGTGTCTTGAACAGCTGTTGGCCGTAATAGTTGTTGGCCATGTCCATCTGCCGGAACATCGGATTCTGGATGTCGTCAGGCGCGTCTGGAGTCTCCTCGATCTCATGAGCGGTCACCAACGCCTTGACCTCCTCTTCGCTGAGGAATTCAAGAAGGAGGATGTTCCAGATGATGTGCTGATAGGCGTTTCCCTTCGAACCATCGGGAGGTCGGTCCTCGTACTCGTCATACCCGGACATGTGACCAGGAGGAAGGGGCTGCTCCGCCCAGTAGCGGCCCGCCATCTCGACGGCACGGTTCGTTGCTCGGAAGATCCGGTCCGCGTTCCACGGATGTTGCTGA
>JAHFUU010000344.1:0-781 GCA_023264915.1 Microthrixaceae bacterium
ATGCTGCCTATGGCACCGGGTTCCGTGGAAGCTTCAGCCGCCCGAGCGTGCCCGAAGGCGTGCCTGTGCTCGCAGTCGACATACCTTCGGGCGTGAGCGGGCTGACCGGTGAGGTCGGTGGCGAGGCGCTTGCAGCCCGGCGGACCGTGACCTTTCAGGCCTACAAACCCGGGCTGTTGCTGGAGCCAGGGGCCCGTCTCGCCGGCCAGGTGGAGGTGGCCGACATCGGCCTGGACACCTCCGGCGCGCGGACGCATCTGGTCACCGCTGAGGACGCGAAGTCATGGATGCCCGAGAAGTCCCCTGACACGAACAAGTGGAAGTCCGCCGTTTGGGTGATCGGCGGTAGCCCCGGAATGGAGGGGGCGGCCATACTCGCCACCACTGCCGCCATGCGCACGGGCGCGGGTTACGTGCGGTGGAGCTCGCCAGGGGTGACCCCGAGGATGCCCAAGCCCACCGAGGTGGTCGGCACAAGGCTCCCGTCGCAGGGATGGGCGGCTGAGGTGTTGGCAGATGCCGATCGTTTCGAGGTGATCGCCATCGGAAACGGCCTCGGTCTCGACGGGTCTCATGCCGGAGAGGTCGAGCGGATCGTGGCCGAATCACCGGTACCGGTGATCGTGGATGCCGACGCGCTCACACTGCTGGGATCGGATGTGGGGACCTATGCTCGACCTGACACGGTTCTCACCCCACACGACGGTGAGTACCGGCGGCTCACCGGCAGCCGGCCCGACGCGGATCGCTTCGAGTCGGTACGCACACAGGCAGATGAGAT
>JAHFUU010000344.1:791-4077 GCA_023264915.1 Microthrixaceae bacterium
TGGTGTTGAAAGGTCCGGCGACCATCATCGCCGCACCGGGCGGCCTGACGCTCTGCTCAGCCCGCGGGGACGAGCGCTTGGCCACCCTCGGTAGCGGTGACGTGCTCACCGGCATGATTGCTGGGCTGGCCGCCCAGGGTCTGGAGCCATTCCGAGCGGCTGCCGTCGGGGCGTTCCTGCACGGTGAGGCCGCCGCCCTAGGCTGGCGGCACGGCCTGATCGCTGGTGATATCCCCTCCAAGGTGCCAGCCGCTATCGACGAGTTGCTGGGGCTCTGCTCTTGATGTCTGAGCATGGCAATCGCCGAACACATGACCTCCCGAACCGAACAGGAGATGCAACCCGATGGGCATGGTTCGTGACGAACCCGTAAGTGCTTGGATGGCGACGGACGTCGTCACCTTCGGTCCGGAAGACAACGTGCGCGAGGCGATGCTCAAGCTTGTTCGTGAGGACATAGACGCGGGTCCGGTGGTCGACGGTTCGGGTGTTGTGGTCGGCATGCTCTCCACGGGCGACCTGGTGGTCAAAGAAGCGCAGCTTCACTTCCCCACAGTCACGAACTTCCTGGGTGTCGATGTGCAGTGGCCGTCATTCAAGCATCGCCACATCGATGACGACATCAGCAAGGCTCTCGGCGCAACCGTCGGCGAGGTCATGTCGGGCGATCCGGCTGTGGTCACCTCGACGGAGACGATCGAGGCTGCAGCCACCCTGATGCATGACAGAAACGTCTCTCGCCTGCCGGTTGTTGAGGAGGGGCTGCTCGTCGGCCTGATCTCGCGAAACGACATCCTCCGGGCCCTCATCGCAGATGAGGATCTGGGCCCACCGCCAGGTGGTGGCGCCTCAGGTGTGGCATCAGGAGATGAAGCCGACGCTCGCCCCGCAGGGACCTGAACGGACCGGGTGTGCGGGCCGCGCGTGTTGAGGTCGATCTCGATGCGGTTCGGCACAACGTGCGCACCGTTGCCGCCACTGTGGCACCAGCTGCGGTGTGCTTTGTCGTCAAGGCCGACGGATACGGTCACGGGTCGATCGCCGTCGCACGAGCCGGCCTCGAGGCGGGTGCTTCCTGGCTTGCCGTGGCGCTGGTCGAAGAGGCGGCCGTTCTGCGCGAGGCCGGGATCAGTTCTCCGATCCTGTTGCTCTCTGAACCGAAGCTGGAAGATGTCGGGCTGGCTGTCCATCATGGCTTGCGCCTGAGCGTGTACCGGCACGAAACGATCGAGGCGGCCGCTGATATGGATACGTCCCGGTCGGCTCCGGTCCCGCTGCACCTGAAGGTGAACACGGGCATGAATCGAATCGGCGCCGCTCCAGAGGACGTCGTCGGCCTGGCTCAAGCGATTGCCAGGCGGCCCGGCGTGAAGCTCGAAGCGCTCTGGACCCATTGCGCGGTGGCAGACGAACCCGGAAACGAGTTCACGCAGGTACAGCTGGGCAGGTTCGATGCGGTCGTGTCGCGGCTCGAGAGGGCGGGCATCCAGCCACCGATCCTTCACGTGGCCAACTCCGCGGCCGCCATCGATCACCCTTCGAGCCACCATGACATGGTCCGGGTGGGCATTGCCGCATACGGGATCGCGCCCTCTCCTGCCCTTCAAGGGCGGCTCCCGCTGCGCCCAGCGATGTCATTGCTCGCCGAGGTGTCCCTGGTGAAGAGGGTTGCGGCCGGAGAGAGCATCTCATACGGGCTCACTCACAGGTTCGAGCGGCCAGCCACTGTCGCGACGGTCCCTATCGGCTATGCCGACGGCGTTGCTCGCAACCTCTCTCGTGTGGGTGGCGAGGTGCTCATACGGGGCCGCCGGTACCCCATCGTGGGAAGGATCACGATGGATCAGCTGATGGTCGACTGTGGCGACGAGGTCGTCGATCCCGGGGATGAGGTGGTGCTGATCGGTGAGCAGGGCAGCGACCAGATCACGGCCGATGAGTGGGCAGCGAGGCTCGACACGATCGCGTATGAGATCGTGTGTGGTATCGGGCCCCGTGTCCCCCGGTGCTACCAGGACCGATGCTGACCGCTGTCGAGGGCGTGGCTGTCGGGCACTGGACCGATCCCGATGCCCGCGCCGGATGCACCGTGGTGTTCTTCGCTGGCGGTGCAGTCGCCTCAGGCGAGGTTCGCGGAGGGGCACCCGCCACGAGGGAGTTCGAGCTGCTGCGTCCCGAGTGCCTGGTTCAACGCATCGACGCGGTGGTGCTCTCGGGACGTTCTGCCTTCGGGCTTGCGGCTGCGGACGGGGTCATGGCCTTTTGCGAGGAGCATGGCCAGGGATTCGACACGCCGGGAGGTGTCGTTCCCATTGTGGTTGGGATGAGCGTGTTTGACTTGACGGTGGGAGACCCAGCGATCCGACCCGGCTACGACGAGGGTTATGCGGCAGCCGCGGCGGCTGCCGGGGGTGTCGTCGAGCTCGGAGCCGTCGGGGCGGGGGTCGCGGCCACGACTGGGAAGTGGACGGGGAGCAGCAGGCCAGGACCCGGCGGTCTCGTTGGTCATGCGATCCACCATGGTGAGCTCGTCGTGGCGTCGTTGGTCGTTCTCAACGCGTTCGGTGATATCGATGACGGCTCTCAGCTGTCTGATCGATTGCCCGAACCGGGCTCGGTGTTCCATGACGCCCCAATGGGTACGAACACCACGATCGGAGTGGTCGCGACGAACGCGGCCCTTGACAAGACAGGTTGCCTTCTCGTCGCTCAAGGTGCCCACGACGGTCTCGCCCGCTCAACCGCGCCGGCCCACACCCGGGTTGACGGCGACGCTTTTGTGGCTGTCGCAACCGGAGAGGTCCGAGCGTCTCCTGACGAGGTCCGATTCCTGGCGGTAGCAGCGGTCGAGAAGGCGATCCGGTCCCTGATCTGATCCGTCGACGATCGGGGGGCTCCGCCACGACTCGACGGGTCGTGTCCGGGGATGGGACAGTCGACCCATCTTCGGTGGCCGCCGAACGGGGGGCATAGCCGAGCTGGCGCTAGCCTGAATGCCCGTGCCGACACCGTTCGAGATGCTGCGCGACGAGGCGCTCGCTTGCTCGCGCTGCAAGCTCTCTGGCCTCGGGCGGACCCAGGTGGTCTTCGGTATGGGTGATCCGCAGGCTCAGCTCGTGTTCGTCGGCGAGGGCCCTGGAGCCGAAGAGGACAAGCAAGGCCTCCCTTTCGTTGGTCGCTCAGGGAAGCTGCTCGACAAGGTGATGATCGAGGAGATCGGCATCACTCGCGACGAGTGCTACATCGCGAACGTCCTCAAGTGCCGGCCCCCAGGCAATCGCGATCC
>JAHFUU010000023.1 GCA_023264915.1 Microthrixaceae bacterium
TTGATCCCCCCGACGTCGATCGAATCGCACGTCACGTCGACCGGTGTCTTCACGCCGACATGGAAGGACCGCCCAGCAACTTCTGCGAACTGGATACCGACAGCCTGGGGAACAGAGTCGAAGCTCAGCTCCTCGTCGACGCTCAGCTCGCGACCGGCGACGCCGAATCGAGCCACGCGGCTCCCGATGAAGACCGAGTCTGACGAAGTGGCCCTGAAGGCCTCACCGTCCCACCGAGCGATCAGCTCGCCGTCAGCGGTGTGCTCTACAGATGAAGGCAGGCCTGCTGAGGCATACCGCGCGCCACCGTGCCACACGACCGGCACGCCCGTCGCGAGCTCGGAATCGACCGGGACCTCAAACAGGCCTGGACGTTGTGGCGCAGGCAGGTAGTCGGTCCGGACGGTGCCGGTGAACGGCAAGGCGAACGCCAACTTCGAGCTCGCGTAAGCCCAAACGCCAGCGCGACCATCCCGACGAAAGGGAATGAGCTCGTCGACCACACCGTCCCGGTCAGACCAGCTCTCGCTGAGACTGTGCCTCTCTCGGTTGCCCAGCGGCTGAAGGACCAACGCCGAGGCCGCTGTCTTGCCCAGCACGTCAAGAGTCAGCTGAAGACGGCGAGCGGGTCCCCTGTAGCCGTAGGGCGATCGATGCTTGTGCGCAGTCGTGACACCTGATGAGAACCAACCGCTCAGGGATGCCGTAGCCTCCACGATCCGAGCCCACCAGAGGTCGCGGTCGTTCGTCAGATCAAGCGCAAGTGCCAAGGCTCCAAGCTCGACGGTCATGCAGACCGAAAGGACTCCGGTCGATCGACCCCAGCAGAAGGCTGCCCCATTGGATGAGCCGACCTTCTCGACGAGAGAGATGACCGAGCGCAGCCCGTCCTGCCATACCGAACCGATCTCGGGTGCGAGCGGTTCGGCGAACAAGTGTAGGTCCGCGCTGTAGATGTCAAAGCGACCTTCGGCATCGTTGGAGTCATCCACGAACCCCACAACTTCAGCCGACTCGAACAGATGCTGAGCCCGTCCAAGCACGTCGGAGAGCAGTTGGGGATCGACACTCAAGCCAAGAGCCTCTCTCGCCACCAGGACACGCGCGAGCACGACCGCGTAGTTGCGAGGCAGAACTTCGTCAAGCAGCGCGTGCCAACTCGACGCGTCACAGGCCGCGTCGAGGTTGTCGAGCTGCACGTCCGTGAGCTTCTCGAGCACCGGGTTGCATCGATCGAAGCTCCCGAACCGGCCAATGGTCTCAGCGACCCGATAGGCCGAGAACGGGTTCGTTGACGGGCCGTCGATCCGGCGCAGGGCCTCCGCTACGACCTCAGCGGGGTGGCGGCCGGCGACATCGAAGACACCGTTCGCATGTACGAGACCGACTGCGTATGCCAGGTCGGCGAGGGTGTCGCTGTCGACGAGAAACCCGGCAAAGGTACGTGGCAGCCGAAGCTTCGGGGCGTGGTGGACCGCGAGCTCGACCAGCTGGTGCTTGGTGAAGGAAACAAGAGCATCGCCGCATCCTCCGGCAATCTGCCCGGCACCGGAGCCGGCACGCTCGATGTCGGCGGATCCGTCAGGGACGAGTCTTCTGTCAGGTGTCGAGCTCCCAGCGAGCCCACCCTTTCTCTCGACTGGCACGGGCCAACGCTAACCCGACTCGAGTCGCCGGGTTCGGGCCCCCGCGGCCGATCGCCAACGCTGACGGCGGCGGTCCCCGCCTCGCACTCGCAGGCGACCGCATGGTCTCGCCCAGTAGCATTGTGCCCTCGCATCGGGGCGCAACGCCGCTGAGGCAGTGATGAGAGGATGACCTCTCCCAACTCTCATGGCAGAGCCTGAGTAGCCAGATCCATGCCGGACCCTTCAAGCCAGGCGCACCGAAGGTCTCGGTACAGTCCGGCCCTTGATGCCAGCACCGCGGGGCTTGCGAGCTGAACCACTCGCCCACCATCCACCACCGCCACGCACGTCGCCCGCTCAGCGCTTGCCAGTCGGTGAGCGATCACGACCATGATTCGACCCTCATTGAGCACATCGAGTGCGCGGGTCACGGTCGCCTCCAAACCAGGATCGAGGTTCGCTGTCGCCTCATCCAGCACCAGAACAGCCGGGTCCGCGATGAACGCTCTTGCAAGGGAGACGAGCTGTCGCTCTCCCGCTGACAGCCGCGCCCCCAGCTGGGCCACGTCTGTCTCCAGGCCGTCGGGCAGCTTTCTGAACCTTTCCAGTGCGCCGACCCTTTCAAGAGCCCGCTCGGCCTCGCCTGCACCCGCACCAGGTCGGGCCAGCAAGACGTTGTCCAGCACACTCCCCTGGAACAAGAAGCCCTCCTGGGGGATGAGCACGATCCGCGTTCGCAAGGACTCCAGGGTTGCGTCTCGCAGGTCGGTCCCGGCAAGGCTGACGTGACCCGACGTCGGGTCGTATAGGCGACAGAGCAACTTGGCAAGTGTCGACTTGCCCGCACCGGTAGCGCCCACCAACGCCAGGCGATCCCCGGGCTTCAAGCGCAACGAGACCCCCGAGAGAGCAAAGCCGTCGTGGGCAACCCCGGTACAGTCGAGCTCATCGGTCATCGATCCAGGCGATGCAGTGACCACCGAGTCAACGGGCTCAGAAAGCCGACCAACGCGAGCAGACGCACCATCCAATCCGGACGCTGCATCCTCGGCCTTCCCGGCGGACTCATCACTCACCGACAGGAACGGCTCCGGGTAGCTGAATCCGAGATCCTCGGCCACGAGCTCGCCAACGGCTGCAAGCTCAGTCGCATCTGACCTCTCGGCAACTGACGGCTCGCAATCGAGGATGCCGAACACCTTGCGCAACCCGGATCCGGCCGATTGGAGCGTGTTGAAGAACTGGCTGAGCTGCTGCACCGGCTCGAACACCTTGCCGATCGACAGCAAGAACAACGTGACCGTGCCGACCGTTGTGATGCTTGCCGCCACCATCCAGCCTCCGACGCCGACGATGAGCGCCGCAGTGCCGACCCAGGAGAACTCGACCACCGCGAAGTACCACACCTGGACCCAGGCAGACCGCATGTGGGTCGCCGCGAGCCTGGCGTTCGCCTGCTGGCACCGTGCCGACACAGGCTGCTCCTGGGCAAAGGCCTGGGTGACGCGCATGCCTGACATGGCTTGTTGGACCTCGGTCAGCAGCGATGCCGTGTCATCGCGCACCTCCAAGTAAGCGGCATCGGCGTCGCGTTGGAACTTGCGGCTAGACAGCCCCAGCAACGGGGCGACTGCCATCGCGACAAGGGCCAGCTGCCACGAGATCATGAACAGGAAGCCAGTGGTGGCTACCAGCAGGACCAGAGCCATGACCATGGTCGGCAACCCAGAGCTGACAAGTTGCGCAAGGGTTCCTATGTCGCTGGTCATCCGCGACACCAGCACACCGGTGTCACTTCGATCATGGAAGTCCAGCGAAAGCGACTGCAGGTGGGCGAACAGCTTGATCCTCAACTCGCGCAGGAACCTCTGACCGACGCGCGTGAGCGTGAGCAGCTGTGCCCGTGCGACCACCACCCCCATAATCAGTGCCACCGAGTACCCGATCACGGCTTTGGTGAGGGCCTCTGAGTCCCCTTGCATGGCGCCCCGATCGATCCCGTAACGAAGGCACCAAGGCCCTGCCAGCGACAGCGCTGTCGCAGCCATCGTCAACAGGGTTACCCCGACGATTGCCCGTCGCTGGGGTTTCAACATGGGCCATGATCGCTTCATGAGCCTGGTGAGGCTCGCCCGATCCAAAGACGTGGCAGGCCTAGAGGGGCTCATGATGGGACCGGCTCCAAGTCAAGGGTCTTGCGGTAACGCGCGTTGCGGCCGACCAACTCGAGGTGACTGCCTTCATCGGCGATCCGGCCATCCACCAGGAAGACAACCCGGTCAGCGAGGGCGACCGTCGCGGGTCGATGCCCGATGATGATCGTCGTCCTCCGGCCGAGCAGCTCGACTACGGCCTCGCGGATCTCTCGCTCCTTCGCCGCGTCAACCGCGGAGGTCGCGTCGTCGAGCACAAGGATCCGCGGATCAACCAAGACAGCTCGGGCGATGGCGAGCCTCTGGCGTTGCCCACCGCTGAGCAGCTGCCCTCGCTCGCCAACGACTGTGTCGTAGCCCTCAGGCAGATCGACGATGAAGTCATGAGCGCCAGCGAGACGAGCAGATCGCTCGATCTGCTCGGGACTCGCGTCAACACGCGCGAACGCGATGTTCTCGGCGATCGTGCCATTGAACAAGAAGGTGTCCTCGAACACGAAGCCCAGACTGCCTCGCAGCTCCCTCAACCTCAGCTGGCGGACGTCCACGCCGTCGATCTCGATCCTTCCGGCTGTCGTGTCATGGAACCGCGCAAGCAACCGCACGACCGTCGACTTGCCACTTGCCGTGCCACCTACGAGGGCGACGGTCTCACCGGGCTCGATGTGCAGCTCGAAGCCGTCGAGCACAGGCGCTCGGTCAGCAGCGCGTTCACCCGGATACGAGAAGGTCACGCCGACGAAGCTGACCCGGCCCGGAAGCAGCTCCGGGCCCGGCACCGTGGTGACCGCAGGCCGGGGTGGTAGAGCGACCGGATCGACAGGGTCGACGACAGCCGGATCAGTCGCGAGCACCTCGGCCACCCGGCCTGCACTGGCAATCGCCGGCTGGGCCTGAGTGATCGTCGTGGCGATCATCTGACCAGGCCAGACGATCATCCCAACCGCGACCGTGAACGCGACCATCGACCCGACCGAGATCGATCCGTTGATCACCTGTGTCCCGCCAACCGCCAGGACGGCCAGGATCCCGAGTGAGGGTATCTGGGTCATGACCGGCCCGTATCTCGCGTCGACCCGAGTGCTGGCCATAACAGCGTCATGCAGCGTCCCCGCGCGGCCGGCAAGCAGGGACTCCTGACGGGATTCAAGCCCGAGCCCCTTGACGACCCGCACACCCGAGAGGCTCTCCTCGACCACCGCAGACAGATCAGCGGCTCGCCTCTGCACCTCCAAGGCGACGGGCCGTGCCCTCCGTGCGAATCGGCGGCCGATGAACTGCAGCAGGACGAGGGGCGAGAGTGCGAACACCGCCAGCACGGGATCTATGACCACCATGATTGACGCCGCGGCGATCAGCCCGACCACGTTCGAGACGAACAGCGGCACCAGCACAGCCAAGTTCCATACCTGTCGCAGGTCCTCATGCACACGGCTCATCAGCTCACCGGGCGAAGTACGGTCGTGGTACGCGGAATCAAGGGTGTGCACATGGGCGATGAGCCGGTCTCTCAAGAACTGCTCCATCCGGAGTGACTCCCGGAACGCCAAGTGGCGCCGAAGCCCTCCGCACAGTCCTGCGACAACACCCGCCGAGAGAACCACCCCAGACCACACCCAGACCCGGCCTGCCTGACCAGTACCCACCCCTTGGTCTATGGCTCCACGAAGCACCCACGGGATTGCCGTCAGTGCGAAGGTCCAGGCCAATCCTGCTGCGA
The DNA here is from genome assembly GCA_023264915.1 of Microthrixaceae bacterium. GTDB lineage: Bacteria > Actinomycetota > Acidimicrobiia > Acidimicrobiales > Acidimicrobilacustridaceae > JACPNV01. The sequence goes on from JAHFUU010000023.1 coordinate 5,502, forward strand.
TACCCAACCCGAGACCGCGCCACTGGGAGGCACATGCCTGCCAGATCAGCTGACGCCCGTTCCGGACGTGGTCAAAGCCTGCCTTGTCGACAACCGTTGCAGCGCAAGCCATCCCGCTTTCCCCTGCGCGTTGGCGTCCCCGGCGAGTCCGCTTCGGTTTGGTCTCGGTGGCAGTCATGGGTTCGGCCAACGATCGGCGCCATCCCCAGTGAGGACCGGCGCTCGGACCGGCACCGACTCTGCCCCCGAACGCCCGCCCGAGGCGTCGTGCCATCGGTCACTGACCGCAACGATGTTCTCTCATACCGCATATGGCCAACGTCGGTTCGCGAATCCAGCCAGGGCCCCTGTCGCGGGACGCGACTCCTTGGCATTTCGGCAAGCTTCCAGGCATCACACCGGCCGCGCCCACCGGCCCCTTCGTGCCAGCAACCTCACGAGCTTCCGTCGCCGACCCTCTTCTGAGGGGGATCAGCCAGGACGCCGCGCCACGGTCAACAACGCCGACAGCAACAGACCGCCGGGCGGTCGGTGCACCCTGCGTTGCTCGACCACCTCAAGGCCAGCATCTCCCAGCATCTGGGCGAGCTGATCGCGCGCGGGCCACCGGACCTGCGGCCCGAATCCTGTCGTGTAGGGAAGGCTCATCAATGCGAGGAACAACCTTCCACCCGGTGCCAGGACGCGGCCCAGCTCGACCGCAGCACCCGCCTGGTCTGGATACCAATGGAACGACTCGGTGCAACAGAGCGTGTCGAAGGCGCCCGAGGCGAAGGGCAGGTGCAACGCATCTCCCCGCACCCACCGAACCGCGGGGGCACGAGCGACTGCCCGATCGAGCATGCCAGGTGAGAAGTCCAGCCCCACCACCGTGCCACGGACGCTGCTGTTCAGCCGTGTCGTGAGCAAGCCGGTACCGCAGCCAATGTCGGCAACGCGCGCTGGTGACTCCTCGCGCACGCCCTTGATCACTGCGTCGTGAACGGGTTGGTAACCCATGCGCTGGAGGAGGGGCAGGTCATAGAACCTCGACCAGAGGTCGAAGACGAGGCTGCCCACGCCGTGTTGGGCTGGCCGGGATTCGCTTCCGGTTTCCATGGTTACCTCCTGGGCATTGGAGCTCCGCACACGCGGGAACAGCCTCCATCGCGCGATACTCGTCGAGATCATCGCAGGCACAACGTCTTGAAGGAGACCACCCATGACAGAGATCCCGGCGACCCACTCCGATCTCCTGGACAAGAAGACGTTCGCACATGTCGCAACCATCGGTCCTGACGGTGAGCCGCAGAACAACCCGGTCTGGTTCGACTGGGATGGCGCTGTCATCCGATTCAGCCAGACGAAGGGCCGCCAGAAGTACCGCAACGTACAGCGAGAACCTCGCCTTTCACTGTCGATACTCGACCCCGACAACCCTTACCGCTACCTCGAGGTTCGCGGCAAGGTCGTGGGCATCGACGACGACCCAGACAACGAGTTCATCGACAAGATGGCCCAGAAGTACATAGACCAGCCCCAGTATCCATGGCACCAGCCTGGCGACGAGCGGGTGGTCGTGAGGGTCCAACCCGTGCACACGACCACCATGGGCTAGCTGGGCTCCACCCACGCCCGACGACTCATGTGATCAGGATGGGATCGTCACGTGATTCACCCGTTGAGGCTTCTAGCGGGGCTCGGGTCCTCATCAAGCAGGTGATCGATCTCGCTCTCTATCACCTCGTGGATGCGCCGTTGCAGCGCTGCCTGGACGTAGTCACCTATGACCTGCGGTGCATAGGGGAGCAAGGGCCGAACCAGATCGGTGACTGTCGACGCGCGGGCCTCGGGCGTCACCGCACCGCCAGCGATGACGTGGTCCATGGCCAGCCGCACGAACCGGGCTGCTATCGCCTCGGCATCTCGTTGCAGCCTCAGTCCTTCCTCGAGCACGGCGCCGAGCGGGATGCCCGCGGCAACCAAAGTTGTGCCTGCGGCGAGCACCCCTGGCAAGACCAAACGGAACCGACGATCGAGCGGATCCTTCCCAGCTCCGGTCCCCTGGTCGCCGTCCTCCTCCTTGATCGGTTCGATCATCCCGAGCCGGATGAGAGTGGCCACAGCATCCTCGTCTTCACCGGCGGCACCGAGCTGGCGCAGGGTTATCACCTCCGGTGCGGCGTCACCTGCTGACTCGATCGTTTCGTCCAGACCAAGCAGATCGCTGATCAGCTCGCCTCGGTCGAGGCCCTCGAGCAGCTCTGCCACAGCATTGAGGGAGTAACCGCGGCGCACTAGGCGCGCGATCAGCTCGAGCCTGTCGATGTGGTTCTCCGCGTACAGCGCGATGCGACCAACCCTGCGGGGAGCGGGCAGCAGACCCTTCTGCCTATATGACTGCAGGGTTCGGACAGTCGTGCCCGACGCGGCCGCAAGTTCCTCTATCCGGTACTCCGCCATCTGGGGCTTGCCTCTCTTGTTGTTTGGCAACCGTACCGTCATGACCAACAGGCCTAGGCCCTGCCGGAAAGACTCGGCCAAGACCCTGAGGCGATCTGCCCGGTAGACCGAAGTGCCGGGCAACACGCACAAACGATTTAGGACGCAGCATTCACTGCATACATTGGTTGACGGTAGCACTTTGGAGTGACAGGCTGTCAGCAAGCCGTCACCTCGGGTGACGGTGGGGTTGAGGGAGACCCAGATCCAGGGAGACACGGCATCTGGGTGAGAATCGGATCATCGGGGGAACATGATGTTGACCAGGGGATTGGACGAGCCCGACGAGGGACCCGCCAGCGCGCCTCGGGGTGCGTCGGACGCAGCGCGCCCGGGGGCCGGCAACAGCCGTCACCTGGGAGGTCAGCGAGAGAACCCGGTCATATCCAGACGAACCCGGGGCATCAGCTACATCTGGATCCTGGCCACGTTGCCAACGGCTGCCATCCTTGGAGCCTTCGTCCATACCCAACGTGACTACCTTCTGGCGTTCGTGCTCGTCGCATCGTGGTTGGTGCTGCCAGCGCAGGTGGTAACCGTGGCCGCCTGGCGGCAGGCGAGAGCGAGCGATCGCAGGTTCTGGGAGCTCTACGGTGCGGGGCTCGGGCTCATGGCCCTGATAGGAGCCCTGACCCTCGTGCAGGCATTGGTTGGGCTGGGGTCATGGATCCATCTGAGTGACCCTCTTGTTCTGGCCTGCGCCGCGTCCTTCCTGGCCGCTCTGTTTGACTTCGTTCGGACACGCTCGACCATCAGGGTCCACATCCTTGACGTCCTCGAATCAGCGATGCTCGTGATAGCTGTGTTCGCGTTCGTCCCACTTGCATGGGGAACCCGCCCCATCGCTACGGAATCTCTCTGGTTCACGTTCTCCTCAACGGTTGCCATGGTCGGGGTGCTGGCCGGGTTCTGCTGGTCGCTAGCCATGTTCCGCCGAGTCAAGGGCCGGATGCTGCCCGATGAGAAGCTAGGCATGGCAATAGGTGGTGTTTGCGGGCTCAACGCAACCCTTCAGATGGCGCAAGGGCTGTCGGGATTCGCACTGCCGCCCTCATTGCTCCTGGTGACCCAGGCGGCCTGCTTCGGAGTCGTCTTCCTGACCGCCATACAACTTGCCCAGAGAGCGCCCCGCAGCTACGACACGCTCCCCCCACACGAGCAGACCCGAACCCGCGCCTTTGACAGCGTCGCCATCGCTCTGCTGGCTCCGTTGCTCGTGATAACGGTGCTTCTGCAAGATCAGGTCCCCTGGGCGATCTGGCACTTCACGGGCGTCGCCTTCGTCTTGTTGATGCTCGCCACGTTCCGGGGGAAGCTCGCCATGCGCGAGGCACAGCGGCTCTACAGCGACGTCGAGACCGCAGCTGACGCTCGGCGGCGGCTTCTGGCCGAGGTGCTCCAGAGCGCCGACCACGACCGTCACCGCGTCGCTGCGCAGCTCCACCAGCAGGCAACCGCCTTCTATGTCGCGTTCACGTCCTTCTTGCGCCTCACCGATCGCGAGGACGTCAACCCTTCTGTGCTCGGCATGCGTGACGACCTCGAACGTCAGGCCGAGGACATGCGCGAGCTGATGCTGGCGATACGGCCCCTCGAAGCTCACGCGGACGGAGCCGCCAACCTGCGGTCGACCATCGCCGCATACGTCGACAGCCTCTTTGCTGACACAGCTCCACTGACGGTTGACATCCGCATCGACGATGACCTGGCCATCGATTGGGCAACCGAGACGATCCTCATGCGCATCATCCAGGAGGCGTTGCGAAACGTCGCCAAGCACGCGCATGCCAGCCATGTGATAGTCGCCATCGAGGCTGAAGACGCTGGAGTCGTTTTGAAGGTCCTCGATGACGGGGTGGGTTTTGATCCCCGCGACCTGCTTTTCGAGTCAGGCAACGACTACATGCGGAACTTCGCAGCCCATGTCGGCGGTCACGTCTTCATCGAGTCAGAGCCCGGACAGGGCACCACTCTTCGCGCCGTTCTAGGTGGACCACGCACGCCGCCCCCAAGGCCTGGGGTCGCCACAACCACCGAAACCGAAGGTACCCCGATTCGCAAGGCCCACCTGAGGCTGGTACCCGAAAACGGTGAGTCTCCCGATGATGAACACGCTCCGGCCAGCCGTGGCACCCAAGTACAGGTCCCCAACCAACTTCGCTCGTCCCCCCTCACCAGCGTCCATGCACGCCTCGCCCAGCGGCGGGCCGACTCGAGCGGCCGCAGGTTCTTCTACTTCAAGCAGCCAGCCAGTGAGATGGTCGTCAAGGACATCCTCCAGATCAGCGTCGCATCGTTCGTACCGCTTCCGGTGGCAATCGTCGCCGGCTACACGCTCGGCAACCGAACCAACTCCGCTGTATGGATGCTGGCGGCAATCACCCTGTACACCATGGTCCTGGCGAGCATCGCCGTGGATCTGCGCCGGCTTCGAATCGGGGCCTGGGATCGTTTCGACCCACGTGAGGTCTTCGCTCAGCTGACCGGATCGATGCTTGCCACTGGCGCCTTCGGCATCGCGACAGGGGGGACGGTCGCGACCTTTGGGATCGTGCTGATAGTCGTCCTGTTGATCGGGGTGGTCGTCGGTTCACGCCCGATGATCGTTGCGCTCTGGTGCATCTCGTCGCTGACGGCCGTGAGCGTCTCTGCAATCACGGCACCACACGAACCCTTCACTTGGCCAACAGTTCTCTTCTTCGTGCTCGGATCCGCCGTCATCGCCGCCATAGTCGATCTGACGGTGTCTCGATCTCGTGACGGACTGCGCTCCCTTGAAGCCGTGGCTGACTTCACCTCGTTTGCCTGCAGCGTTCGCGATTGGAACACCGACTCCGACCAAGCCCTCCAGAAGGTTGCATCTTCAGTGGATGCCAAAGCGGTCGTCCTCTATGAGCGCCCCAACCGGGGATCTCACCAGCTGACAACGCTTGCGCGCTGGGCGAGTACCGCTGAGCTATCGCCCTTCGTTGAGAGTGAGCTGCGATTGCTCTCCGAGCGGGCTCGATCCGACACAGGACTCGAGCGTGGATGCTCGACACTCACGAGGCAGAGGCTTCTCGCCATCGCCGCACCAACGACCTCCTCTGAGATCATCCTGTGTGTCGCCCTGGACACGCTCGGATCTCGTGACGATGCCGCGCTCATCGCCGCCGTCAGCGCACTGGCGAGCGTCATCGATCGCAACGGACTTATCGAGGACCTGCTGGGCGATGCTCTCACCGATCCGCTCACGGGTCTGGCCAACCGGCGACAGCTCGAGGATTTCCTCTCCTACGCCGCGGGAAGGGCGAACCGATCCGCCGAGCCTCTCACCGTCACGATGATCGACCTCGATGACTTCAAGCACTTCAACGATCGATGGGGCCACTCGGCAGGGGACGAGGTCCTCCGTTCATTCGCCAAGCAGCTCAGAGCCAGGCTCAGGGCCCAGGACGTCGCAGGTCGCTATGGCGGTGACGAGTTCTGCCTCCTCCTGCCGGACACTGAGGCGACCGAAGCCGCCGTCGTGCTCGAAGATCTACGGGCCCACCTCGCTGACTTCGCGAACGAGCCCGTGACCTTCTCGGCCGGGGTCGCCCAACTCGTCGATGGCGAGTCCGAAGCCCGGCTGCTGGCACGAGCCGACGCGATGCTCTACCTGGCCAAGGCCGAGGGTCGAGATTGCACTCTCACTGACGACTCAGCTGCAACAGACCCTCTGACCACCAACTGATCAGCCCGCGAAGCGTGGCACGGCCCCGATCGGAGCGGGCTCGGCTCTCTGGGCACCAGCTGCATTGGGGGCTGAGACACCCGGTGGGGGTGCGGTTGTGGTTGTCGGCGGCGGCGCCGTCGACGAGGTGGGAGCGGTGGTGGGTGGCGGAGCGAGATAGCCAAGCAGCCCGGCGAGCTCATCGGGCCGAACGGCCTCATAGCCGGGCCCCAGGCGTGCCATGACCTCGGCGGCGTTCTGGGGTCCCATGACCCAGGCATTGAGGCCGACGAAGACGAACCTCGGGCCCGGTGGCTGCTGTGCGACAGTCGCCTCTATCGCTGCCACTGCCACATCGACGTTCTGGGGAAAGATGTCATGCACCACCGGAACACGCCCGCTGTAGCTGATCGCGGGTGGGTTCGGGGTCAGGCCACCTTCAAAGGCAAGGTAGTCACTGAACAGGATCGAGGGCTCGAGGTGCTTGACGTACGCGGCCATCGTCTCGGGGCCGGGTGACCGGAGGAAGGCGTTGTCCAGCACCCACACAGACCTCAAACCCGACCGGTCCATGACATCCTTGGTGATGTCCAGGTAGCTGTCCAGGTTCGGCATCAGCGAAGGGTAGGCGTAGCCGACACCGCTCGGTCCACCCACGAGAGACGCATGGGACGGGAGGTTGTCCACGTACCACTGGTAGATAGCTGGTGTCAGGTCGACCATCGAGGGTGAGATCGACATCCCGATGGGTACGGTCGAGTTGACGATCTCGCTCCACCGGCCCGCCCACAGCTGGGTGTAGACGGCCCCGAGAGCATCGCCGTCAGAGAGCACGAAGGTCACATACGTCTTGTTGGCGTCGGGTTGACGTGGGTGATCATCCCAGGCGGGCTTGTGAGATGTGGCCGGCCATGCGACATGCA
>JAHFUU010000345.1 GCA_023264915.1 Microthrixaceae bacterium
GACGATCACGTCGAAGTGCTCGAGCACTTCGACGTGTGCCGGGGCCCGTGTCCCGGCACCTGAGGTGCGGGCCACGTCGGGATCCATGACAGCGTCGAAGGCCACGAAGTTGTTGGTCAGGCAGGCTGTCTTCAACCGATCGTGGCAGCGCTTGAGGGCCTCGACCATCTGGGGGCGGATGTCGCCGGACAGAAGGGCCAGAACGGCGGCTCCGTCAACCTCATGCCCGAGGCCTGCTGACTCGTTGCGAAAGGCCGTCGCGAACTCGTCCAGGCTCAGCTCGGATCGCTCGAGCCGGGCCCAAGCGTTGGTATCGGGGTTGGTCGCGTTGACTTGACGCAAGAACCCTTCAGGCAGGCCCCGCTCGCGTTCGTAACGGGAAAAGGCCTCGAAGGGCGACGACAGGATCACGCCGCCGTAGTCAAAGAGCACCGCTCGAACCACGCCGAGGATCGTAGGGCATCTCCCCGTCATGCCCGTCAAGCAGGACTCAGGTCCCTCGTGCACGGGTGCGTCCGGCCACGGGGCGGGCGATAGCGCTTGGCGGGCTGGCTACGGGTACCGCCTCAGCTCTCGCCCGCATCGAGCCCGAGAGCTGCCCGGATGAGTGCTCGTTGCTCCTGGGCGTGGATCGTGTGCACGCCCGTGGCTGGAGACGCCGACTCCTCGCGCGAGACCCGGCGGATCGAGGACGCGCCGCCGTGGGCTCTCACGAGGTGAGCCTCCGCGAAGCTCCAGGGGCCCATGTTCGCGGGCTCTTCCTGGAGCCAGCAGATCTCCTCAGCGTTGGGGTAGCGGTGCAGGATCGAGGCAATGCCTTCGGCCGGCCACGGGTAGAGCTGCTCGATGCGCACGATGGCGACAGGCAGTGCATCGAGTCCACCCGCGTCCCCGCGTGCGACCATGGCCTCGATCGCCACCTTCCCGCTGGCGAGCACGACACGCCTGATCGAGGCGGCCGCCTCGTCGCTGACTGATCGGTCATCGAGTGCCACAGAGAAGGATCCCGAAGTCAGGTCCTGCACCCGCGAGCGCGATTGGTTGGTCCGAAGCTGTGACTTGGGTGTGAGGACAACGAGCGGCTTCCGCACCGGGCGGCGCATCTGGCGGCGCAGCAGGTGGAAGTACTGAGCGGCGGTCGTCGGGTTGCAGATCGACATGTTGTCCCCGGCGCACAGCGCGAGATACCGCTCGACCCGGGCCGAGGAGTGCTCGGGTCCCTGACCCTCGAGACCGTGCGGCAACAACATGACCAGCCCCGAGGCCTGGGCCCACTTGTCCTCGCCGGCGGCGATGAACTGGTCGATGATGACCTGGGCGCCGTTCGCGAAATCGCCGAACTGGGCTTCCCATATGACAAGCGCTTCGGTGTTCGCCACCGAGTAGCCGTACTCGAATCCGAGCACGGCCAGCTCGGACAGCAGCGAGTCATACATCCACAGATGTGCTCCGTGCCGCGCGACGGCTGCCAGCGGTGCGTGCTCGGCGCCCGTGTCGTAGTCGACCCACACCAGGTGGCGTTGGGAGAAGGTACCTCGCCTCGAGTCTTCGCCAGAGAGCCTCACCGATGTGCCCTCGTGCAACAGCGAACCCAACGCGAGCGACTCGGCGGTGGCCCAGTCGACCTCGCCGGCGTCACGGAACAGACCTGCGCGTGCGTCGAGCTGGCGCGCCAGCTTCGGGTGCGCGGAGAAGCCTTCGGGACGGGTGTCCATCGCGGCGAAGACCTCGTCGAGGATCTTGCCAGGCACTCCCGTGTCGACCCGGGCCGAGGCGTCCATCGTCGGAGCTCGGGTCATCGACACCGCTGGTGCGCCTGGCTCTCCCTGCCGCGTCGAGTCGAGCGCGGCCTGAAGCTTGTTGGAGAAGTCATCCAGTGCCGTCTCGGCCTCGTCGATGGAGATGTCTCCGCGCCGGACGAGACGCTCGGTGTAGAGCTTGCGCGTCGAGCGGAGCGAGTCGATGCGCTTGTACATCAGAGGTTGGGTGTATGAGGGGTCGTCTCCCTCGTTGTGCCCGTGCCGCCGGTAGCAGAACATGTCGATCACGACGTCCTTGTGCCACCGGTTGCGGTAGGCGAACGCCAGCCGGGCCACCCTGACACAGGCCTCGGGATCGTCTCCGTTGACGTGGAAGATCGGCGCCTGCACCATCTTGGCCACGTCTGTCGGGTACTCAGAGGAGCGGGCCGCCTCGGGTGGGGTCGTGAAGCCGAGCTGGTTGTTGATGATCAGATGGATCGTGCCCCCGACCCTGTAGCCCTTGATGTTGGACAGGTTCAGGGTCTCGGCGACGACACCCTGACCGGCGAAGGCTGCGTCGCCGTGGATGAGCACGGGCAGGATCGGGTAGTCAGCAGGTGGCTCGATCTGGTCCATCCTGGCCCGCGCCATGCCGACCACCACGGGGTCGACCGCTTCGAGGTGAGAGGGGTTCGCGGCGAGGTCGACGTCGATGATCGATCCCGAGCGCGACACGAACTGCCCGGTCTGGCCCAGGTGGTACTTGACGTCTCCCGAGCCCTGCACCGAGTCAAGATCGATGATCTCCTCGAACTCCTCGAAGAGCTGCTCGTAGGTCTTGCCCACGATGTTCACCAGGATGTTCAGCCGACCCCGGTGTGCCATCCCGATGATGGCCCGTGCCATGCCGAGGTCGGCGGCTTCGGTGAGGATCGCGTCGAGCAGCGGGATCGCGCTCTCGGCACCCTCTATGCCGAAGCGCTTCTGGCCCACGTACTTGGTGGACAGGAACCTCTCGAGGGCCTCGGCTGCGTTGAGCCTGTCGAGTATGTGGCGCTGCTCGCCGGAGGTCAGGGTGGTCTGGGCACCCTCGACGTGTGCTTGGATCCAGCCCTTCTCGGCAGGGTCCTGGATGTGCATGAACTCGACCCCGACGGTGCGGCAGTACGCGTCGCGCAAGACATGCAAGAGATCGCCGAGGGCCATCGTCTCCTGACCGCCCACTCCGGAGGTCAGGAACTCACGGTCCAGGTCCCAGATCGTCAACCCGTAGCTCGCGGGATCCAGCTCGGGATGCATCTCGGGTGCCTCTGTGGCAAGCGGGTCAAGGTCAGCGATCAGGTGGCCGCGGACACGGTGCATGTTCACGAGACGGTCGACGCTCATCTGCTTGTGCAGCGCTGCCCGATCCTGGTCGGGAGGGTTGACGTCCCGTCGCCACTCGACGGCCTCATAGGGCACACCCATCGACGCGAAGACGCTGTCATAGAAACCGTGGCTGCCCAACAGCAGGTCGTGCACACGCTTGAGGAACAGTCCCGATTCGGCCCCCTGGATGATGCGATGGTCATAGGTGGAGCTGATCGTGATCACCTTGGACACGCCCAGGTCCGCAAGCGTCCGAGGGTCGGCCCCCTCGTACTCGGCTGGGTAGCCGATGGCACCGACCCCGACGATGGTGCCCTGTCCAGACATCAGCCTCGGTACCGACTGCATCGTCCCGATCGTGCCGGGGTTGGTGAGTGTGACGGTCGCGCCGGCGAAGTCGTCTGGGGACAGAGCACCGGAGCGGACCTTGCGCACCAGATCCTCGTACGCGATCCAAAAGCCCCGGAAGTCGAAGGTGTCCGCTCCGCGGACGACGACGACGACGAGCGAGCGGGACCCGTCGGCCCTGGCCTGGTCGACAGCGATGCCCAGGCCGACGTGCTCGTGCCGGCTGACCCTGGGGGCGCCGTCCCGCCCCGTGGTGTAGGTGGAGCCCATCGCCGGGACGCTGTCTGAGATGGCGCGCACGACTGCGTACCCGATGATGTGGGTGAAGCTGACCTTGCCTCCGGCGGTTCGACCGAGATGGTTGTTGAGGATGCGCCGGTTGACCTCGAGCAGCTTGGCTGGCACCTGCCGGAAGCTCGTCGCGGTCGGGACCCCGAGCGACGCTTCCATGTTCGCGACGACGCGGGCGGCCGCCCCCCTGATCGGATCCCCCATCGGTGCAGGTGGTTCCCCTGGTGGTGCCCCAGAGGGTGCTCCGGACGGCGCCGTGGCTGGGGCTTTGGGGAGCGGTTGCGCCGCCGCGGCCGGAGGTCTCGCTGTT
>JAHFUU010000346.1 GCA_023264915.1 Microthrixaceae bacterium
CTACATCGCGCACTGCAAGCCCGACGCCGTCCTGGCCCAGCTCGGTCTCGGTGCCCACGGCATCGCCGAGTCAGCCGAGCAGCTCGTGAGAGGTGTGGCGCGCGGCGCTCGCCTGGCCGGGCTGTCCCCGGCAACTGCCCGCGAGCCCGGACGTGCTGGCGGCACACCCGACCCGCAAGCCCAGCGGTGGATACCGATCCGGTGAACCAGGAGGAGCAAATGATCATCTTTCCCGACGTCGACCTCGACAGGGTCCCCCGTCACGTTGCCTGCGTGATGGACGGCAACGGCAGGTGGGCCGAGCAGCGCGGGCTCAAGCGGACCGACGGTCACGCTGCAGGTGAGCAAGCGCTCATCGACACCGTGAACGCGGCGGTCGATCTGGGCGTCGAGTGGCTGACCGTGTATGCGTTCTCGACCGAGAACTGGAAGCGGCCCCTGACCGAGGTGCGCTTCTTGATGAAGCTGAACGAGAGCATCCTCGTCCGCCGGATAGACGAGCTCGACGACAAGGCGGTGCGCGTCCGGTTCCTGGGGCGCCGGGATCGGCGGGTGCCGCCGGGGCTGGCCCGCCAGATGGATCGTGCCACGGCACGCACTGCTGCCAACCGCGGGCTGACACTCACCTTCGCGTTCAACTACGGGGGCAGGGCCGAGCTGGTCGATGCGGTCAAGCGCATGGTGGCAGACGGCGTCAAGGCCTCCTCGATCAACGAGCGCCAGATCCGTCGCTACCTCTACCACCCCGACATGCCCGACCCAGACCTGTGCATCCGAACCTCTGGGGAGTTCAGGATCTCGAACTTCTTGCTCTGGGAGCTCGCGTACAGCGAGCTCGTCTTCACCGACGTGCTGTGGCCCGACTTCGGCCCGAACGAGCTGGTCCGAGCAATCGTCGAGTTCCAGCAGCGCGACAGGCGCTTCGGGGCCGTCAAGGCTTCGATCCCCCACGGCGTCCCACCGGCGCCCGGGACGCGTCAGCTGGTGGGTTGACAGATGCCGACGATGGCTCGATGCGCACGATGCCACGCGATGCTCGCCGCCGACGGGGCGTGCCAGAGGTGCCGGCAGCATCAGCTGGGAGGGATCGATCTCACCGAGGGAGCGTCGAGCGCACAGACGCTGTTCGGGTGGCACGCACTCAGCACAGACCCTGACCCGGCGAGGCGGAGGGAGCGCGCGACCGCAGCGGGCCGCGAGGCGGTCAGGCGGCTCCGCAGAGCTGGGCTCAAGCCGTCAGGCAGGCCCGCTGGCGATCCACCGGGCATCGGATCTCGCGCCAAGGCGATGGAGGTGACCAGCCTGACCAAGGTCTATGGGGCTGCCGGGCTTGAAATCACAGCCGTGAGAGATGCGAGCTTCGAGGTCACCGCGGGTGAGGTCGTGCTGATCATGGGCCCGTCGGGGAGCGGCAAGACAACCCTGCTGCTGATGCTCGGCGCGATGCTCCGACCGACCTCTGGCTCGGTGATCATCGGCGGCACGGACGTGACAGTCACGCCCGAGGGGAAGCTTCCCGCGTTGCGAGCGAGTCACCTCGGCTTCGTCTTCCAGGACTTCAACCTGCTCTCTGCCCTGACAGCGCTGGAGAACGTCGCCATCGCGTGCAACCTCGCAGGTGTGAGGGGCGAGGCTGCCGCTGCGCGGGCATGCTCGCTGTTGGATCGGGTGGGACTGTGGCGCAAGATCAACTCTCGGCCGGCACAGCTCTCAGGTGGGGAGAAGCAACGGGTGGCGGTGGCTCGAGCCCTTGCCAACGACCCGCCGCTGCTGCTCGCCGACGAACCGACGGCAAACCTCGACTCGGTGAACGGGCGTGAGATCGGGGCTCTGCTGAGGCGGCTGGCAGACGAGGACGGGCGCACGAGCCTGATAGTCACCCACGACGAGCGGCTGTCTTGCATCGCAGACCGGGTTCTGTGGCTCGAGGACGGGGTTCTCGGGTGACCGCGGCCGGACCTGCGGCGCGGCTCGGACAAGACAGAGGCCGTCGGTTGCACACGCGCCAGATCATGGTGGGAGCGGTCCCGGTCGGGGGTGACGCTCTGGTGACCGTCCAGTCCATGACCACGACCAGGACCCGTGACGTCGAGGGGACACTGCGCCAGATCTACCAGCTGGCCGCGGCTGGTGCAGACATCGTTCGGTGCACCTGCAACGAGTCAGAGGCAGCCGAAGGCCTTGTTGAGATCGTGCGGCGCTCGCCCGTTCCGATCGTGGCCGACATACACAACAACCACCGCATGGCACTCGAGGCGCTTGATGCGGGCGCCCACTGCCTGCGTCTGAACCCTGGCAACATCCGCAACCCCACCCACATCAAGGAGGTGGCGAACGAGTGCAGGGACCGGGGGATCCCTGTGCGAATCGGTGTGAACGGCGGTTCCCTTGACCCTGACCTGTACCGCCGTCACGGCAACCGGGTCACACCTGGCGCGCTGGTCGAGTCGGCACTGGCCGAGCTGGCCCTGTTCGCCGAGGTCGGCTTCGACGACGTGAAGATCTCGGTGAAGGCTTCGAGCGTCCCGCTCATGATCGATGCGTACCGCATGCTGGCCGAGACGGTGGGTCACCCGTTGCACCTCGGCCTGACCGAAGCAGGGCCACCACCAGAGGGGACCCAGAAGGCAACTGCCGGAATCGCGACGCTGTTGTCAGAGGGGATCGGGGACACGATCCGCTACTCGCTAACAGCGGATCCGGTCGTCGAGGCGCACGCTGGTCGCCGCTTGCTCGAGATGCTGGGGCTGCGAGAGCGGAAGGGCCTCGACCTGATCGCGTGCCCGTCATGCGGGCGGGCCGAGGTCGATGTGATCGACGTGGCGAACAGGGCGAGGGCGGCCCTTGACCGTCTCGGCATCCCGATCCAGGTCGCCGTGATGGGTTGCGTGGTCAACGGGCCGGGCGAAGCTCGGGAGGCAGACATCGGGATCGCAGCAGGGAGGCATCGCGGTCACCTGTTCGTCAGAGGGCAGGTGGTCGCGGTCGTGCCCGAGGGAGAGATGGTCGCGTCGCTGGTCGATTGGGCCACCCGCGTGCATCGGGACGGAGCCGAGGCCGCCCTGGCTGGGGCCGACGTCACCGCCGCGGCAAGGGCTCTCAGGGACGCCGACGCGCCGGTCACCCCGCCCGGGACCGACGGCGAGGGTGAACCGACGAGGGTGGAACGTGTGCTCTCGGGCGCACCCGAAGGCGTTCTCCGGAGGGGGGCGTGACCGTCGACAAGGTGCTGCTCGCCGAGCCGCGCGGGTTCTGCGCGGGGGTCGAGATGGCCATCAAGTCCCTGGCATGGATGGTCGAGCTGTTCGATCCGCCCGTTTACTGCTACCACGACATCGTGCACAACGTCGCGGTGGTCGACGTGTTCGAGCAAGCGGGTGTCGTCTTCGTCGATGACGTGGACGCCGTCCCGCCGGGTGCCCCGTTGATGCTCTCAGCCCACGGTACGGCCCCGGACGTGACAGCCCGCGCTCGGGGAAGGGCGGGCACGCTGATCGATGCGGCCTGCCCACTCGTGGCCAAGGTGCATCACGAGCTCGCGACGCGAGCGAGCAAGGGATACGACATCGTCTATGTCGGGCACGCAGGCCATGACGAAGCTGTGGGCACGATGGCGGTGGCACCTGGCTCGGTTCATCTGGTGGCCGGCCCGGGTGACGTGGCACGCGTTCCCGGCTCCGTCGGGCCCGTGGCGTTGCTGTCCCAGACGACGCTTGGTATCGACGAGTGGGCGGCGGTCCGTGCCGCGGTCAGGCAGCGCTTCGCAGACGTGTGGATGCCCGCGCGCAGCGATCTGTGCTTCGCGACTACGAACCGGCAGACTGCGTTGAGCGCCATCGCAGACAAGGTCGACTCGATAATCGTCATCGGGTCGAAGACCTCGTCGAACACCAACGCACTCGAACGCGTCGCCCGCCAACCCGGGCGCGCCGAGGTCGTGCGCATCGAGACAGTCGAGGATCTGGCCGAGGGCCCAGAGCTCTGCGGGGTCATCGGGGTGACCGCCGGCGCCTCGGTGCCCGAGCAGCTCGTTCGCGAGGTTCTGG
>JAHFUU010000347.1 GCA_023264915.1 Microthrixaceae bacterium
TGGGAGAGGTGTGTGCATCTAAAGACGTTGACCCTCAAGGGGTTCAAGTCCTTCGCCGACCCGACGACGCTCGACCTCGAGCCGGGGGTGACGGTTGTGGTGGGCCCCAACGGCAGCGGGAAGTCCAACGTCGTCGACGCGATCGGGTGGGTGCTCGGCGCCCAGGCGCCCAGCGCGGTTCGATCCCAGAAGATGGACGACGTCATCTTCGCGGGCACTGCCAAGCGGTCACAGCTCGGCCGCGCCGAGGTGTCCCTCGTGATCGACAACTCCGACGGCATGCTCCCCATCGAGTTCAGCGAGGTCACCGTCACCCGAACGCTGTTCCGTTCCGGCGACAGCGAGTACGCGCTGAACGGCGCACCCTGCCGCCTTCTCGACATAACCGACCTGCTGTCGGATTCGGGCGTGGGCCGAACCCAGCACGTGATCATCAGCCAGGGCCAGATCGACGCAGTGCTGAACGCGAAGCCCGAGGACCGACGCGCCATCATCGAAGAGGCGGCTGGCGTGTTGAAGTTCCGCAAGCGCCGCGAGAAGAGCCAGCGGCGCCTGGCGGCCACCGAGGCCAACCTCACGCGGTTGCAGGACCTGCTGAGAGAGGTGCGCCGGCAGCTCCGGCCCCTCGAACGCCAGGCCGATGCCGCGCGGCGCCACGCCGGTGTCGTGACCGAGCTCACCGCGCTGCGGGTGTTCGTTGCCGGGCGTGAGCTCGCCGGCTTGCGAGCTCGGCTTGAACAGGCCAACCACAAGCGGGCCGAGCGAGGAGCCCAAGAGGCCGAGCTGCGCAAGATCCTCTCAGAGCTCGACACCCAGGTGATGGCCACCGAGACCAAGCTGTCGGCGATGGGTGAGGTTGACGTCGGCGACGACCTGGGCCGGTTCGAGTCCTTGAGCGAGAAGGCTCGCGGGCTGACCGCGCTGCTGACCGAGCGGCGGCGCAGCATCGAGCGTGAGAAGGGCGCATTCATCGACCAGGCTGTGATCGCGACACTCGAAGCCGAGTCGGCCAGCCTTCGTACAGAGATGTCAGAGGTCGAGTCGGACAGCGAGCTGTTGCAGCCGCGGTTGGCAGACCTTGCCCAGGCCGAGGCTGAGCTGGATGCCCAGCGAGCCCAGTTCGAGGTCGAGTGGGCAGAGGGCGTGGCCGCACCCAGCGGCCACGCGGCCGAGGTCCGGGGCGAGCTGGCGGCGCTTCGCTCAGCCCTTGACCGCGACGATGCCGAGACGGCACGCATCCGCCGGCGCGTCGAGGCCCTCACCGAGAAGGTGCGGACCCTCCAGCGCGAATCGGACCGCTTGCGTGGCGAGCTGGCCAGCGCAGAGCAGTCAGAGCTCCCGCTGGTCGAGTCACTCGACGGAGCTGAGCAGTGGCGCGCGGATGCCGACGCGGCGCTGTCAGCCGCGGAGGCGGCTCTCAGGGAGGCCCAGACCGAGCATCACTCCTGGGTCGCGCGCGCAGAGGCCCTGGCCCTTGCGCTCGACGAAGCTCGAGCAGCCGCAGGCGCGGAGCGGCTGGCGTCCCTCGAGGGTGTCCTGGGCACGTTGTTGGATCTCGTCGAGGTGGACGACGGGTGGGAGTCGGCATTTGAGGCCGCCGCCGGAGAAGCTCTCGCGGCGGTCGTCGTCGACAGCATCGAGGCCGGGCGCCGGGCGATCACGGCTCTGGGCGACGAGAGCATCTCGGGGGCAGTGCTTGCCCTGGCTGCCACGCGTTCGGTACCGCTGACCCCGCCGGTGGGCGAGCGGCTTCGTGACCACGTCCGTTCCAGGGGAGCCCGCGTCGAGGTCGACTCGTTGCTCGACTCGTTGCTCGGCGGTGCGGTGGTGCTCGCCGGGGGGTGGCCCGATGCCATCGATGCTGCGCTCGCGCATCCCGGTGCAACCGTGGTGACGCGCGCGGGGGACAGGTTCGGGGCATCGGGGTGGCGGATCGGGGCCGGCGGGGTGGGCGCGACCGGCGCGGCTCTCGATGAAGCGCGCCAGCGCGCCACCGACGCTGCCGCACGTGCCGAGGTCTGCCGGCGCCGCGAAGACGAGGCACGATCTGCCCTGGAAGAGGCCAGGAACGCAGAGGGCGACCTGGCCCGGAAGCTCGATGACAACGACGGGCTGCTCACCGCGGCAGGTGACGGGTTGCAGCGGGTCGAGACTGAACGCCGCGATGCCAGCACTGAGACAGATGCCCTGCGAACCCACCTGGCCGAGCTCGAGGAGCGAGCCCAGCGAGAGCGCGACCGGGTGGATGAGCTCGAGGCGTTGCTGCCGGCTCTCGAGGCCGACGACGCCGAGTCCGTCGAGAAGGGAAGGGCTCTGGGTGGTGCGCGGTCGCGCCTGGACGAGATGGCCTCAGCTGTCGGGGCGATGCGCACCGATCTCGAGGTGCATACTGCCGCGGTCGCAGAGCGACGCCAGTTCCTCAGGCGACGCCTGGACGAGATCGAGGCGCGGCTCGATCAGAACGCCAACGAAAGGGTCGAAGCCGAGCAGCGGCGCGTTCAGCTCGAGTCCAAGGTCGTGGCGGTCGACCGTCTGGGCACCTTTGTCGCGAGCTGCCTGGCAGAGTCAGACGCGATGCTCGCTGATCTCCGCGAGCGACGGCGCCGACAGTCCGACGCTGTGCGCGAGGTTGCCCACGAGCTGGACGGTCTGCGCAAAGAGCGCTCGACCAGGGAGCGCGAGCTCACCGAGTCGCGCGAGCTCCTCCAGCGCGTCGAGCTGGAGGATGCCGAGATCAAGCTGAGGATCGAGACAGCGACCGAGGGGATGCGTCGCGACCTCGATGTCGAGCCCTACCATGCCCTGGCCGCGGAGTGCCCCGAGTTGGCCGAGGGTGTCTCCCCGAGCAACCGGATCCACGAGCTCGAGCGCGAGCTGCGGATCATGGGTCCGATCAACCCGCTGGCGCTGTCGGAGTTCGAGGCTCTCAGCGAGCGTCACGAGTTCCTCCAGGCCCAGCTCGAGGACGTGAAGGAGTCCCGGCGCGAGCTGACCAAGATCATCAAGGCGATCGACGAGGAGATCGTCAACGTGTTCGCCGCCGCATTCGCTGACGTCTCCCACAACTTCACCTCGCTGTTCGAGACGCTGTTCCCGGGCGGCAACGGGAGCCTCAGGCTCACCGATCCTGACAACCTGCTCGAGACAGGCATCGAGGTCGAGGCGAAGCCGTCAGGGAAGAACGTCCGGAAGCTGTCCCTGCTCTCCGGTGGAGAGCGGTCCCTCACGGCTCTCGCGTACCTGTTCGCCGTCTTCCGCAGCCGCCCGTCACCGTTCTATGTGATGGACGAGGTCGAGGCAGCTCTCGACGACGTGAACCTGCACCGCTTCTTGGGCCTGGTCGATGAGTTCCGTGAAGAGGCCCAGCTGGTGATCGTGAGCCACCAGAAGCGCACCATGGAAGCAGCGGACGTGCTCTATGGCGTCACGATGCAGCCGGGCGGGTCGTCACGTGTGGTCAGCGAGAAGGTGGGCGGCAGCTGAGGGCTGAGGCGCTTGGTTGAGGCGCCCTCACCGGCGGTTGGTGGCCAACACAGTGCCGAAGCAGCCGGTATGGTGCCGACGATGAACCGAGCCCTGGGCGGACCGGTGTGGTGATCCCACGCACGCTCATCGCGCTCCTGCTCGCGCTCGTCCTCGCTGCTTGCAGCTCCTCGAAGAGCTTGGAGCCCTCGGCCACGACTGCCTTCGGCAGCAACGTCACGGCTCCCCCGGCTCCGGTCAGCACCATTGCGGACACGACCGGTCTCGGAAGGTTCATCCCAGTGGTCAACGGGCTTGCACCGGCAACTGCCCGGGGCGCCGACACCGGGCCCTTCGACCTCAACCAAGCTGTCGTCAGATACCACAGCAAGGACTCCGAGGCACGTAAGCGGTTGACCGATGGTGGTTTCACCGGGGGGTTCGCCGCGTCGTTCACCGGCGAGGGAGGCACCACCGCCGGGGTGCAGCTGTATGAGCTCAGGGACCAAGCCGCCGCTTCGGACTTCGCGAGCTACATCAAGGAGCACGCGATGCAAGGGATCCCGAACCCGAACCTTC
>JAHFUU010000024.1:0-454 GCA_023264915.1 Microthrixaceae bacterium
CGGACCCAAGACCCGAGAATCGTCGCCGACACCGGATCGCCCCAGCAGGTAGCCGACGCCGATCTGTCACCTGGTCGTTGCGAGGGTGAGCATCTCATCCTCGGCTGTAAGGGGTCGGAGCACCTGGAGCAAATGGATCACAAGTCCATCTCTGGCCGAGACGAGAGAGAAGATGTCAGGGAGCAGTGGGTTCAGGCGTGAAGGACCAATGGCCCGTGACGGGGCTCCATGTGAGGTGTTGACTGATCGCAGCCGAACCAGCGGGGGGTGTCTCGATGATGTACTGGAGCAATGACTGGGGTTGGGGCGGCTGGCTTCTCATGACTGTCTCGATGCTCGCGTTCTGGGGGCTGGTGGCCTGGGTGGCTGTGACGATCATCCGCTCGGTCGGTGCGCCGACACGGGGGCGTGACACAGATCCGGAGTCGATCCTCGCCGAGCGCTTCGCTCGAGG
>JAHFUU010000024.1:464-12492 GCA_023264915.1 Microthrixaceae bacterium
TGAGGACGAGTACCGCCACCGGATGGAGGTGCTGCGAGCACGCCACTGACACGAGCTCCACCAGGCACTGAAGGCGAGAGGTCGACGACCAGATCCCAAGGCGCGGCTTGTCGGGCCGGGGCGGAGCGCCGCTGATGGCTTGGTGCGGGCCTCAGTTCGGCTGGATGCTTGCGAGCACCTCGGTGATGTAGGTGTCGAGCTTGGCTGCCTGTGAGGTGATCGTCGCGAGCAGCTCAGCTGGTTCGGGGTCCCAGTCACCGGATTCGGCGAGCAGCTCAGCGAATCGCCGGACGCCGCGCAGGGGCTCGGCCAGGTCGTGTGCCGTCGCCGCCACGAACTCCCCCAGGCGCTGGTTCGAGCGCTCGAGGTCGGCGTCAAGGCTGATCTGCTCTGACATGTCATAGGCGACCGAAGCAGTCGCCACAGGCTGGGCGTGGCTGTCAAGGATCGCCGCGATCCGGGCCCGTATCGGCACCAGCCGGCCATCAGAGTGGAGGGCTCCGATGATGCCCGACCATGTCTCGGCCCTCGCCTTGGCCTCGAGCGCCGCGGAGACCCGCCCCTTTGGGACGTCGAACAGCAACGAGGTCATCGCGGTCCCGAACATGTCGTCGGCCTTGCGGTCAAGGGCTCGTTCAGCGGCACGGTTCCACAGGAGGATCTCGCTCTTCATCGTCGAGACCGTGAGGATGAACCGCCCGGTGTGCTGGATGAGCCCGACGAGCAGCTGGTAGAGCAGGTGCGGGTCGGCAAGGACGTCAGGGTGCACGCGCGCGTACGAATCGGCGGGTGCACGGACCTTGCCCAGCGTGTTGGAGTCGCCGTCAGGCTCGGGCGCAGTCATCCACAGAGCGCCACGAGGTTCGTCCCCGGCTCGGGCGTCACCCGCACGGGACCCTTCGCCGGCCGTTCGCTTGCTGATGGTCGAGCCCGGTCCCCGCTCGGCGCGCCCGCCACTTTACCCTCGCGTGTGCCTTCTGATCGCGGGCCGGTGAGCGGGGATCGAGAACCGGACAGTCGTACCCCCGGTGTGGTTGCCCTCTATCCAGATCCTGCCCCCCTGCTGCTCGATGATCTCACGGCACAGGGCCAGCCCGATTCCGGTGCCCTCGTGATCACTTGCATGCAGCCGACGGAATGGCTTCAGCGCCCACTCATGATGGTCTGGATCGATCCCGATCCCGTTGTCCGCAACTGAGATGGTCCAGCCCTCGTCACAGGTCTCAGCGTCGACCCATACCTCTGCGGGCCGGTCCTGGCGCCGGAACCTGATCGCGTTCTGCATGAGGTTCGCGAAGACGATGCGCATCCCCACTGGATCGGCAACGACAGTTGGAAGTGGTCCAGGGTGAACCTGAGCGGCCGTCTCGCTCAGCAGGACGGCGTTGGCGGTCAGCTCCGCATCCAGTGTGGACGCCAGATCGACCGGTGTGGGTTCGTGCTGGGTGCCGGCGAGGCTCGCATACGAGAGCAGGTCCTCGACTATGTGCGTGAGCCTTCCGGCGCCGCTCGCGATGTGTCCTGCCCACCGGGATCGCTGGACATCCCCTACCGGGATGAGCTGCCCGAGGCGTGCGGCGGCCCGGGAGACGGCGCTCATCGGTTCGGCGAAACGGTTGGCGGCGTCCCGCGCGAACTCGAAGAGCCTGTGGTTGAGCTCGGTGAGCCTCCTCGAGAGGGCCACGTCATCGGTCACGTCGACGGTCACGCCGACCATTGCGAAGAGGTTCCCTTCCGCATCCAACAGAGCAGAGCGCGTCGACCTGATCATGGAGGTCTGGCCGAGAGTGCAGACGTCCAGCTCCGACGACCAGGTGCCAGCCTGCTGGATCTGTGCGAGGGCGCGTTCCCTGCCGCCCTCACCAAGGCTGGTCTGGGGCGCGAGCATCCTCCCTGGAGCGGACCTGAAGGCAGTGGCTGCGTCCATGCCCATGAGGCGCTCGATGCCCCTGCTCCAGTAGAGGGCTTCACCGTCGGTGAACACCGCATCCATGCCACAATCGAGCGTGTCGAGCACGGTGAGCAGGAAGTCGTTCGCCTCCTCGACGCTGGAGAAGGCGTGCCGGTCAAAGGGCAGCTCACTCTGACCAGCCGCAGCCTCTGCTTCCATGGGCTCAGCGTCCACGCGGGATCGTGCCGGACGTCGATGCCCTCCACCCGAGGGCCGCTCGCGATGCGGAGCGGTGCGAGGGGGTGAAAGGTCGTGCTGCGGGTACGGGTCTCATCATCGCTCGAGTCCCCCGAGAACCTCGCTGATGTGGTCATCGAGCGCGGCTGACTCAGATGCGACGGTCTCGATCAGCTGAGCGCTGTCGTGTTCCCAATCGCCTGACTCCGCCAGCAGCTCGGAAAAGCGCCGGATGGTTCGGACGGGTTCAGCCAGGTCGTGTGCTGTGGCCGACGCGAACTCTCTCAGGCGCTGGTTCGACTGCTCGAGCTGGCTCGCCAGCCGCACCTCGAAGGACACGTCATAGCCGAGACCCACTATCGCAACGGGCTGCGCGCCGGGGCCCTTGAGGGGAGCGGCATTGACCCTCACCGGGAAGACTTGGCCGTCGCGGTGACGCACCATCACCGTGCCGGGCCAGGCCTTGCCGCTGGCCGCAGTGGAGATGCCGGTCTCCACGGCTGACGCCGACTCCTCGGCGACGAGGTCCACGCCCTTGTGCCTCCCGATGAGCTCAGCCGCGGTGTAGCCGAGGGACTCCTCGGCGGCCCGGTTGAACATGACGATGTCGTTGTCGAGGGTCGCGACCGTCATCGCGTACCTGCCTGCGTTCTGAACGAGCCCGACGAGCAGCTGGTACAGCAGGTGCGGGTCAGCACGAAGCTCGGGCCGCACCCGGTCGTGGCTGCCGGGAGGGGCCTGGGCCAGGTGCCCGAGAGTGCCGTCTGCGGGCTCTTGGGCGTCCAGGACATAAGGTTGCCGCTCTGTCTGGAGGTTGGCAGCGGCCCGGCGGTCAGCGACCAGCTGAGATCCACCGTACGCGGGGATCGTTATGTGAACCGTCGTCCCCCCAGCCCCGTTGCCAGAGAGGCTGATCTCCCCGTCGTGCTGCTCGATGATCTGGCGGCAGAATGTCAGGCCGAGGCCTGTTCCCCCGAGGTCGGGGTTCAACCGCCTGAACGGCTGGAGCACACGCTCGCGTTGTGCGGGGTCGATCCCCATGCCGTTGTCGGCGAAGGTCAGGTGCCAGCTCGCGCCTTGGGCCTCGGCGTCCACATGGACCTGGCAGGGGATCGTGTCTCGCCGGAACTTGATCGCGTTCTGCATGAGGTTCTGGAAGACCTGCCTCATCCCTGATCTGTCGCCCTGGATGGTTGGCAGGCGCCCGATCTGGATCTCGGTGCCGGTATCTTCGATGACAGCTGAGATCGCGCCTAGGCCCTCGTTCAGGGCGTCGTTCAGGTTCACTTGCTCCGCGCCGGTCTGGGTGCCGGCGAGGCTGGCATAGGCCAGCAGATCACTCACCATGACCGAGAGGCGGTCGGTGCTCGTGACCATGTGGCCGATCCAGCGCTCTGACCGCTCGTCGAGGGCCGCGAGCGAGCTGAGCCCGAGTGCCGCAACCTCGATCCCGCGCAGTGGGCCCTCGAAGCTCTCAGCGGAGGTTCGAGCGAAGTTGAAGAGCCGTTCGTTGGAGGCCCGCAGCTGTCCCATCAGGTCTGCCTCGGCGGTGACATCCATCGCGACGCCGGCAATCGCCACCAGCTCGCCGGTCGGGTCATACAAGCCTGTGCGCTCGACGTACAGGCGCTTGGAAGCCACGCCGGGGTGATCACGCATGGGCGTGGAAGGTGCGCCTCTTGAGGTGGCGTCGCTGTGGGCGACGGCGTCGGGAGGGTACAGGTCGAGCTCGGCCGCCCAGCGACCAGTCTCGAGGATCTGCTCGACGGCGTCCTTGAGGCCTCCGGTACCCAGGCTCGATGAGGCGTAGAGGCGTTCGCCGGGCGGATCATCGAAGGCCGAGGCAGCGCTGACGCCGGTCAGCGCTTCGGTGGCGCGGCTCCAGTACAGGGCCTCGCCGTTGGGCCGGAGCGCGATCAAGCCACAGTCGAGACAGTCGAGCACGGCGAGAAGGAAGTCGTTGGCGTCCTCGACGCACGCGAAGGCGTGCGGGTCAAATGGTAGGGAGCTGGCTTCTCGTGGCGTCTGGTCGCTCATCTATCCCGCAGTTCGCCTGGACGGTGCACCCAGTATGTCCGGTGTTCGATGGCCGTGCCGCGGCACCCGGTCCAGATGTGCGGGTCGTGTCCAGGTCCAGAAGGTGGGCAAGCACCGGACTTGCCCGGTGAACGACCCGGCCTTCGGGTCGTGCAGGCTGAAGGGACGGTGTCTTGGGTTCTCGACCTTCCTTCGAGGGGCGACACGTCCTTGGTGGCCGCGGTGCACGAGCCTGACGGGTCGCTGCTGGTGGCCGACTACACATCACCCGAATCAGTTGGCGACGTCATGTGGCTCCGTGGCCAGCTCAACCCCACCGAGATCCACCTCTACCGGTTGGGACACCCCTGACGACACAGTCGGCCCCAGAGAGGCGTGCTGCGTCATGGCCGTCACGAGGTCAGTGCCTGGCACCCGACTTGAGAGCGTCTAACACGGTGCGGGCATCGCGGGCCGCCGTCTTGAGGGCACCGTAGGCCGAGGTCAGGTCGGTTCGCGCCTTGCTGACGGCCTCCCAGTTGGACTGGGCGACGGCTAGGTCACCGTGGTCAGGGCCGATCGCCTCGAGGGCGCTGTTGGCGCTGGACGCGCGGCTCGAGGCATCGGACAGCTTGGTGGCCATATCTGACAGTGCGGCCTTGGCGGCGGACATGTCGGCTCCACCCGCTTCGGCCTGGCGGACACGCTCGTCGAGCTTGGAGTGCAGGTCGTTCAGGCTCGTGACTGCCTTTTGGATGTGACCACACGCTGCTGTGACGTAGGCCTGCGGGGTGACCACGAGGTACACGCGGTAGTCCTCGAAGATCGACTTGAAGTGCTTGACAGCTGCCGGAACGTTCGTGTCTGCGGCGAGCTTCGCGCCGAGCTCCCTCAAGGCCGGTTGGTCTGCGGATATGACGCCAGCGATCTTGCCTGAGCTGTCACAGTTGGGTGCCTGGGAGAGGCGGCCCGCCAGCTTGGCGAGCTGAGCCTCGCGGTCATCGATCGCGGCGGCGCCCTCCTTCTTGATCTGATCGAGAGCCGCGGGGACCTTGACCGTGGACGGTGTCGGCCGGGTGGGTTCGGCCGCGTGTGCCGGGCTCGATCCGAGCATCGACGCACCCGCCATGAGCATGCCCGTCGCTGCCAGCTTGAGACTCGTCCTGTTGGTCATCCTGGTCATCTCGATCCCCGGTGTGTTCGTGGGAGGTCAGCCCCGCTGGTCGGTCGTCGCCTCTGACGAGCTGCCCTTGAGGTCGTCGTCGGCTGAGTTCAGCTCCTTGTCGATCTCATCCAGCTGCTTCTCGAGGTCATCGGTGGGCTGGGACGATCCGGGCGAGGCAACCGACGTTGACGTGGTCGACTCGGATCGAGGTGCCTGCCTGGTTGTCGAGGGGGCCTTGGAGGTGGGTGCGGCCGTCGTGGGGGAAGGTTGCGGAGCGGTCGTCGATCCCTGCTTCCGGGCACAGCCGGACAGCGCAGCGACCAGCCCAGCAGCCAACACAGCAGCCAACACAGCAGTGGCGATGGGCCGTCGCAGGGGGCGGCGCGAGTCGCTCATCGGCCAAGTCTCCCACGCCACCTGCGATGGTGCCGTTCGCGAAGTGCTAGGAGAGTGTGAGGAGGTTGTCCTTCGGTGACCGGCGGATCCGGTGAGCCTGGATGCAGGACGCACCACCACAGATGACAGGCGCGGACTCCTCGTCAGAGGCCGTTCACCAGCGAAGCGATCATGGCGGTGGCGTCGATCTTGGTGCTCGGCGTGCCTGGGAGGACGGTGTCGAGCCCGCCGGGCCACTCGTGGTTGGCGTCGTCCACCGTCACCAGGCGGATGGCTGCGCCCGCCGGGCATGACCACGTGTATGTCACGACACCGTTGGTAGCACCGGTCGTGGGTGGTGAGGAGCAACCGTAGGCTTGCCGGATCGTCTCGATGCCTTCCATCACCGGAGGGAAGCTCGCCCCCGAGACTCCACTGCCCGTGCCGCCCCCGAACGGGATGTTGGTGTCTGACAGCCCATGGAGGTGCATCAGCGAGACCGGCTTGGTGGGAGAGCAGGGGTCGACGAACACCGTGCCGGACCAGATCGCCACCCCGTCGACGGCCTCCGGTGCCTCGCATGCGATCCTGTAGGACAGGATCGCACCATTGGAGTGCCCGGTGAGGGCCACCTTCGTGACGGCGAAGCGGTTCTTCAACTCCCCGATCACCGCAGTGACGAACCCGGTGTCGTCGACGTTGGTCGCCTGCGCGTGCCCGCAGCAGCCGCCGCCGTTCCAGGTGCGGAACCCTTGAGGTCCGGTCACGCCCTCTGGATAGGCCATGATCCAGCCGTTGGCCGCCGATGTCGATGGGAAGCGCGTGTAGTTGGCGAAACCGTCGGCCGAGGAGAGGCCGCCGTGAAGGCCGAGGACGAGGCGAGCCCCGGTAGACCCGCTGTAGCCCGCAGGGATGTCGAGTCGGTAGGTCCGGGTGAGGCCTCCGTGCACCAGGGTGCGCCGCTCTACGATGGGCGCGGTGGCCGGTGAGGTCGTCGCCTGACCCGTGAGCGCGGGGTTGCTCCACCGGCCCAAGGTGTCGCGGGCGCGCACTGACAACGTGTAGGTGGTGGCCGGGGCCAGATCGGCGATGTGGGCCGACAGCTGGGTGCCGGACACCGTCGTCCGGGCTGACCCGTCAACAGACACCTCATACAGGTCCACGGCGTCGCCCGGATCGACCGATGGCTCTGGCCATGCGAGATCGATCGAGGTGGGGGAGGCTGACGCGATCGTGATGGTGCCGCCGGTCGGCCATGCCGGCAAGCATGCGGTGGCCAGGGCCACGAGGGCGACAGCGGCGGTGCCTGCCAGCAAGCGCGTCAGGCGGCTCGCCGGTCTCCGACACGGGCTGGTCGGTGTCGCTGTCCCACCTTGGTCTGTGCAAGCGAGGTGTTGTGAATGCAATGACACGGGAAGCTGTCTCCTTGTCCGGGCAGCTCACCCATAACCTACAGAGTGTAGGTTCCGATGGCAAGAAGAAACTACGGAATGTAGGTTCAGCGGCGGGTACTGTGTGGCCATGGCATCGGGTGGCACTCCGGGCACAACCCGACAGGTCCGCGCTCAGCGCATGCCTGCCGCGCAGCGACGCCAGAGCCTGCTCGACACCGCCACCGAGCTCCTCGAGCAGGGCGGGTCGGATGCTTTGAGGATGGACGCACTGGCCAAGGCGGCCGGCGTGACCCGCCCGGTCGTCTATGAGCACTTCGGTGACCGCGAGGGCCTGATCATCGCTCTGATACAGAGGCACGGCGCCAGGTTGCGCCAGCAGATCAGCGAGGCACTGGCCGAGGCAACCAGCTTCGAGGACGAGCTTGCTCGTTCGGTCCGTGCCTATCTGGCCGAGGTCCGCGAGCATGGAGCGGCGCTTCGCGCGCTCCTTCGCTCAGTCGGCGTGTCGCCCGAGATCGAGAGGACCCGAGCAGGGATCTGGACTGGGGGCAACCGCCGCTGGGCGGCCCGCTATCGCGAGGAGTTCAAGCTGACCGCCAAGGACGCCGAAGCGATGGCCTCGTTCCATCTCCACGGCCTCTGGAGCCTCGCGGACCAGTGGCTGGCCGGCAAGCTGTCGGCGCGGCGCGTCGAGCAGCTGCACGTGGCCACGGTGCTGGGCTCTCTGCGCGAGGTGTCGCGCCTGCCGGCGAGGTAGAGCCACCGCGGCCCTCGACCGAGCCCCGGCGGGGCGGTCCTCGCCGCCACGATCCGATCGATCGAGGTGAGTGGCTCGACTCAGCCGCCGGGGTAGAGCCCAGACAGAGTCACGCAGCGGGGGAGCTCGAGGCGGTGGGCGCCGAGCAGGTCGCTGTCTGCGAGCAGCGCGGCGGTAGGGCCGTCGGCAACGATCGTGTGGTCGTCGAGGATCACCGAGCGGGGGCACAGCTCGGCTGCATACAGGAGGTCATGGGTCACGATGACCGTGGTGTGGCCGAGCTCGACGATGAGCTCTGCCAGCTCGCGCCGAGCGACGGGGTCGAGGTTCGCCGACGGCTCGTCGAAAACCAGAACGTTGGGATCCATGCTCAGGACGGTTGCCAGTGCGGCGCGCCGACGCTGGCCGAAGCTGAGGTGATGAGGCGCTCGCGTCTGCATGCCAGCCAGGCCGACCCGGTCCAGGGCACCGAGGACACGCCGGGACAAGGCATCGCCGGACAGACCGAGGTTGGCCGGTCCGAAGGCTACGTCCTGGCCGACGGTGGGCATGAACAGCTGGTCGTCAGGATCCTGGAAGACCACGCCCACCCGGCGCCGGACCTCGGCGAGGCTTCCGGGCTCGACGCAGATCCCCTCGATCGTGATGCGGCCCGAGGTCGGGGCGAGGATGCCGTTCAGGTGCAGGACGAGCGTCGTCTTGCCGGAGCCGTTCGGTCCGAGCACCGCAACCCTCTCGCCGGGCGCGACTGTGAGGTTCACTTCAGACAGGGCAGCCGTGCCGTCGGGATAGGCGAAGCTGACCCGTTCGATCTCGATCGCGGGAGGCGCGCTCGGGGCACTCATGGGATGAGCACAGCCAGGGCCACGACCCATGCCACGAGCGGCCACATGATCGCGGGGAACCATCTCCTCGGTCGCTGCGGCGCTGCGGTGGTCGGGAAGCGACCAGTGAACCCACGTGAGGCCATGGCGGCGTGCAGCCGCTCGCCGCGCTCAAAGCACCGTACGAACATCGACCCAGCTGTGGTTGCGACCGCCCTGCCCTGCCAGAGCCATCGAGGGTCGTCACCCCGCGAGATCCGGGCGATCTGCAGCCGGCGGAGCTCTGCGGCAACCAGATCGAGGTACCGGACCATGAAGCCCGCGATCATCACCAGAGCGCGCGGGCACCGGAGCCGTTCGAGGCCGGCCAGGATCTCTGCCGTCGGCGTCGACCAGGCCAACACGATCGCAGCGGCCACGCCCAGGCTGGCCTTGACGATGATCGACCACGCAGCCCAGCACCCGGGCACAGACACGCCGATCCCGAACACGTCCATGCGCGGACCGGTGCCGATGAACGGCATCAGGACCGCGAAGATCACGAAAGGCGTCTCGACGCTCATCCGCCGCGCCAGCACGCGGGCAGGCAGGCACGATGCTGCGGCCGCGGCCAGGACGAGCAGCGCGTCGACAGCGAACGCGAGCACAGCCCGAGGGGGTGTCGCTACCACGGCCGTGACGAAGCCGACCACGCATATGACCTTCACGCTCGCATCGAGGGCTCCAGCAGGCGACGAGCACAGCGAGGCAACCAACCTGGTCCCGGGGTGGCGTCCCGTCACGGGCTCGCATCCCCGTGTCGTCGGCGAGCACCTCGGCCGGCTGCGCCACGTGAAGCGAGCATCGCCACCCAGCCGGCGCCGGCCGCGATCACGGCAACTGCGAGCGTACCGAGGATGCCCGCGAGGCCCTTGGTGGGGCCGGAATCCTCGACGCCTGCGGTCGCGTAGCCGGCGAGGGGAGCTTGGTCGGCGTTGTCCGGTGCCGAGCGGGCCACGAGGCCGCGGTCCTGGACGACCCGGTCGAGGCCGTCGGGTGAGGAGCTCGCGAGGCGAGACGCCACGAAGGCCACCAGGACGACGACGGTCATCGCCACCAACCAGAACCTGCCCGCTCGGTTGGGCGCAGCGGTGACCGGTTGCTCCGGCACGCTCATCGCAGTCCCTGTAGCTCGGGCACGGGTCGGGTGCGCCCTACCAGGTCACGCGCTCCGTAGACCAGATCGGGCCGCGTCGTGAGAACTGCTCCGACGACCAGGGTCGTGATGGCGGCCTCACCGCATCCGATGAGCACGTGGACTGTCACCATCGCCCATGCCACCGTCGTGGCCGGGACTGCGCCATTGCCCCCGAGCGCGTACTCGATCGTGAAGGCGGCAGCCCCAGCCACCACAGACAGCAGGGCCGCGCTTGCGGTCGAGGTGAGCACGCCGGCGCGGGTGCGTGGAAGGACGAGGCGGGCCAACCAGAACAAGCCGTAACCGGCGAATGCCGGAATCAGCGCCATGTTGATCACGTTGATCCCGAGCGCGCTGATGCCGCCGTCGGCGAACAGCAGGGCCTGCACAGCAAGCACCACCGTGAGCGCAAGAGCGCCCAGCCACGGGCCGACCAGAACCGCTGCGAGCAGGCCACCGATCAGGTGGCCCGAGGTACCGCTGGCGACGGGGAAGTTCAGCATCTGTGCGGAGAACACGAACGCAGCCACGAGCCCGGTGAGGGGGATCCGCGAGCCGGACAGCTCCTTGCCGCCCCTTCGCAACGACACCCCGATTCCCACAGCGGCCACTGCACCCGCGGCGAGCGATGTCGGAGCGTCCACGAGGCCGTCAGGTACGTGCATGTTCCTGCCTCCTGCGAAAGGTTCGCATCAGGAGTCTGGCACATCTTCGCCCGCGAGCTGGTACCCGGGCATACTCAGTCCGTGGCAGCCCGATCCGTGACAATCGATGACCTGGTCGAGCAGCTACGCGACCGGGGGCAGCGCGCGACCACCGCAAGGCGCGCAGTGCTGGCCGAGCTGCTCGATGCCGGCGACACGCACCTGACAGCAGACGAGCTGGCTCGACGCATCCACGCGCATCACCCTGCGATCCATCTGTCCACGGTCTACCGGACCCTCGACTCGCTCACCACGGCCGGGCTCATAGCCGTCGCCCGTTTCGCGGACCAGCCGGTCACCTACCACCTCGCGACCGAGGTTCACCATCACGCCGTGTGTGCCAGGTGCGGAGCGACGATCAGCTTCTCGCCACGCGTGCTCGAACCGGTTGCCCGCCGCCTAGAGCGGGACTACGGCTTCAGGGCGGACCCCCAGCACCTCACGATCCAAGGCCTGTGCGCGGATTGCTCGGCACGATCGGGCCAATCGCGCGGATCCTGAACCACAACAGCAGCAATGACCTCCACCGAGGCAGATCTTCGAGCTTGCCCGCGTGAACCGTGAGGCGGCGAAAGGCCGTTCGCCCCGAACCAGGTGACCAGATCCTAGAAAGGGAGCTCGCCTGCTTGCAGTGCCGCCAGCTCGTCGAAGATCGCCCGGCACGCGTCTGGATCCGCCGGCGAGACCGGGTCCTCGGTCAGGGCCCTCAGGGCGAGGCTCGGGTCGCTGGTGAGCGCGGATTGCACGATCAGCTCCTGGAGGGCCACCTGGACGGATATGTAGCCTGCGATCGGCTCGACGATGGGTTCCATGGTGTCGGGATGGATGCCGTCGCCGTCGACTGTGGCTCCCACCTCGACTATGGCACCGTCGGCCACGTTGGGGATGAAGCCGCGGTTGGGAACGTTGACCGCGAGCAGGTGAGCAGGCTTGCCGGTCCACATGGCGGCGACGATGGGTATCACCTCTTCGAGGCTGTGACCGACCCTGTGGAACGGCAGCGGCATCAGTGTCCTGGTCACCCAGGTCGCGAGCCGTTCGGTGTAGGTGTCGATCCGCTCGAACATGTCGACCGGCACCGGGTGGTAGGTGCCGATGTCGAGGGTGAAGGGGAGATACTCGCCTATGTGGCTGTCGACCGAGCACGGCACGATGCCGTGCTCGCGGATCATGTGTGCCACTACAGGCGCGTAGAGCTGGTCGGCCAGTGCTGCGAGCGGGACGGAGCGCATCATCGCCTTGGCAACTGCCACGGTGCGCGGCGAGAAGTCGAAGATCTTGCGCCCGTAAAGAGCCTTGACCTTCGGGATCAGGTCCTCGCCGGTGCGCCGGTCGCGAAGCTCGGAGAAGAACGTGAAGTGGTTGATCCCCGAAGCCTTGGCCTCGATGTCGGCTGACTCCATCCGCAACAGCTTCGCGAGTCGGGTCACTCCTATGGGCGCCTCGTGGCACATGCCCACGTTCGCTATTTCCGTCGCGCGATTGATG
>JAHFUU010000025.1 GCA_023264915.1 Microthrixaceae bacterium
TCGAAGATCGGCGAGAGGGTCAGGTAGTCACAGCCTTCGGCACCAGCGGCCCTGGCCTCGCTGATCCCGTGGCACGAGCGCCCCACGATCGGTGGCCTTGGACTCGGGAACGGATCCGCGGCGCTGAGGTGCACGCCATCAGCTTCGATCGTGGGGTCAGAGGCGACGATCAGCACGCCGCCAGCCGAATGCAGGATGGCGCTGAGCTCACGAGCCAGTGCCGAGCGCTCATGTGCGGGCAGGTCCTTCTCTCGCAGGATGACCGCGCGGGCACCGCCGCTGACGGCTGCCGCGACCACCTCGACGACGGATCGGGGTGCACACATCGACCTGTCGGTGAGCACAACCACCGGGGGCACGGGACCGGGTGGGGTGCAAGCGCCGCGTCCCCCCGTCACAGGTCCGGCCGATCGTCATATGTCCTCGTGGCCTCGGGGCCTGTGGGATCGGGCGAGAGGGTCGGCATGCCCTCGAAGCCCGTGGATGCCCGGGCGTAGAGTCGCCGGGGGATACGGCCGGCCAGGTGTGCCAGCCGGCCGGCCTCGACGGCGTGCCGCATGGCCGTGGCCATGAGTGCCGGGTCATGGGCGCGGGTGACCGCTGTGGCCAACAAGACACCGTCGCAGCCAAGCTCCATGGCCAGCGCGGCGTCCGATGCCGTGCCGATTCCGGCATCGAGGATGACAGGGACCGAGACCTGCTCTCGGATTATCGCCAGGTTGTACGGGTTGCGGATGCCGCTCCCGCTCCCGATGGGAGATCCCAGAGGCATCACCGCGGCACAGCCGACGCCTTCGAGGCGCCGGGCCACCACCGGGTCGTCGGTTGTGTAGGGCAACACCACGAAGCCGTCGGCGACCAGCTGCTCGGCAGCGTCGACCAGCTCGGTCACCTCCGGAAGGAGCGTGTCCTCGTCGCCGATGACCTCGAGCTTGACCCAATCGGTCTCGAAGGCGTCGCGTGCAAGCTTGGCCGTGAGCACGGCCTCGGCGGCGGTGAAGCACCCGGCCGTGTTGGGCAGGACCCGCGAGCCGGCACGTTCGATCACGTCCAGCACCGAGCCCGGGGCGTCTGGGTCGAGGCGCCGCAAGGCAACGGTGGTCATCTGGGTTCCAGAAGCGATCAGGGCCCTCTCGAGCACGTCCAGTCCCGGAGCCCCGCCTGTGCCCATCACCAGGCGTGAGCTGAACGGTTCGCCGGCGATGATCATCGGATCAGGTTGCGGCACGGGTTCATCCTCCTTGTGCTGCCTTCAACAGCTCGATTCGGTCACCGTCGGTGAGCCAGTGCTCTGCCCAGGTGCTCTTGGGTACCAGCTCGGTGTTGACTGCCACCGCCACACCCTTGGTCGACTCAGCTGACCTCGCGACGAGCTCGGCAACATTGGCTGGCTCGGAGAGCTCGAGTGGCTCGCCGTTCACCGTCACCTTCATCGGCCGGCCTTCATCCGGCGCTCATCCCTGAGCGTCTCATGTGCGGGCCTTGGCTTGGCGGCGCGCGGTCGTTGCCCCGGCGAACCGTTCGGGCGTGAACGGCGCGACCACTTCGGGCACCTCGCCGCCGTCGATCATGGCGACCACGGCAGCTGCGGTGGCGGGGGAGAACAGGATCCCGTGCCGGAAGTGACCCATCGCCAGGATCGGCCCGCCAGGCAACCGCCCGATCATCGGTGCGTTGTCCGGTGTGCCTGGACGCAGGCCGGCCATGACCTCGACCAGCTCAGCCTCGGCCAGCCCCGGAAGGAGCTCCCAGGACTTGGTGAGCAGCTCGCGCGCGGCTCCAGCGGTGACGGTGGTGTCAAAGCCCCTCTCCTCCGCGGTGGCGCCTATCGCAAGCTCGCCATGGTCGCGGGGCACCACGTAGATGGGGCCCGAGCGGACCGTCCGCGTGGGGAACACCGCTCGGTTGGTGGAACGGACCCGGATGATCTGCCCCTTGACCGGACGGAGGTACAGATCGA
The DNA here is from genome assembly GCA_023264915.1 of Microthrixaceae bacterium. GTDB lineage: Bacteria > Actinomycetota > Acidimicrobiia > Acidimicrobiales > Acidimicrobilacustridaceae > JACPNV01. The sequence goes on from JAHFUU010000025.1 coordinate 1,961, forward strand.
TCTGCTCACCGCCAGCTTCGATCACCGGCTGCCAGGTCCCAGTGGCGACTACGACGGCGTCTGCGGCCATGTCGATGCCCCCGTCGAGGGTGACGTGAGTGGGTGCACAAGTCGCGGCGCGCTCGTGCACGAAGGACACCCCTGCCCTGCCGCACGCATCTATGAGAGCCCGGACATAGAGGCGGTTGTCGACCTGGTGGTCATCGGCCAGCCAGAGACCGCCACAGATGGCCGGGGCCAGTGCAGGCTCGATCCGGCGGGCCTCGCGCGCCGAGACGCGCTCGGCTCTGAGCTGCTGAGCCAGCTGCATCTCGTGCAGCGGGACCAGCGCAGCGAGCTCGTCGTGATCCCGCGCGATCACGAGGGTGCCCTTGCGCGTGTATCCCGGATCGCTGCCGGCGTCAGCCCGCAGCTCGTCCGCCCAGGATTCCCAGCGGTGCGAAGCGGCCATCCCGAAGGCCGTTATCGCCTCTTCGCCGAAGTAGGCCTCGGCAACCGGCGCCAGCATCCCCGCACCCGCCCATGACGTGCCCCGGCCAGGGTCGGGGTCCGCGAGCACGACCTCGTGACCGTGTCGGGCTGCTTGCCATGCGACCGACAACCCGATGACTCCGCCCCCGGCGACCACGACCTTCATCTGGGCCCTCTGGTAGGTCGTCGGGTTGGCACCGGCTCGCCGAGCGCGTCGAGGAAGTTCGCCACGGCGGCTGAAGGATCGGCCGAGAAGAAGACGGCTCCGACCGCAGCGATGCCGTGAGCACCTGCCTCGAGCAGCTCGGGCACCCGGGCTGGAGTGACCCCGCTGATGGCGATGACCGGGATCGACACCGCAGAGGCGATTGCCTCGACGCCGTCAGGGCCGATGGGTGACGGGAGCCCTTCCTTGGTCGAGGTCTCATACACAGGCCCAGCGCCGACATATGACGCCCCCGCGAGCTCGGCTTGCCGAGCGTCGTCGGGGTTGCGGGCAGTCGCGCCAACCACCGCGGCAGGCCCGAGCATCGAGCGGACTGTCTCGGTTGGCAGGTCGTCACTCCCGACATGGACACCGTGCGCGCCCACTGCCAGAGCAAGATCCGCTCGGTCGTTGACGATGCACGTGGCGTCATGGGGGCGACAGATCGCCCGTACCGCCTGGGTCACGGTGAACCGCTGGCGATCAGTCCGGTGCTTGAGCCGGACCTGGATCAACGGTGCCCCGGCTTCGAGCACCGCCTGGACGACGTGCAGCGATTCGGCGGTCAGGTCTGCTGGTGTCACCAGATGCAAGCGACCGAGGGTCACGGTTCTTCCTTCGGTGGGGCCTGCGGCGAATCTGCGAACGATCCCTGCGCCGGCATGACCCGGATCAGGTTCGAACGGTCAGGGGCCGCATGCCCCTCTCTCAGCCCCTGCGGGCTCCCGTTGTTCGTCGGGGTGAGTGTAACGGCACGGGCACGTGCCACGCCCGTTCGGTCAAGATCTTGTTCAGGGTGTGCGCCGGAGGCTGCTTTGGCAGGACTGGCCAGACGTGGGAAAGTACGCCGTGCCCTCACGCTCGCGTCAGTCGTGGCCCCGCGCGGCTGCCTTGGTGGTGCTCGCGCTCGTGGCACCAGCATGCGCGGCACGGACCGAGGCTGACCCGGCATCGGGGTCCCGAACGCCCTCCTCGGGGATGGTCTCTGACCCGAGCCGGCGCGGCCCGCTGCCGGTCGGGTACGCCGAGCTGGGCATCACGGACCCGTTCCGCGTTCGTCGCCTGCCGCTCAGCGTCTGGTACCCGGCGGCGGGCGCGTCCGCGGCGGCTCGCTATGCGATCCTGCCGGGCCTGGCGGTCCCAGCGATAGCGGTCGGTGACAGGCCCGCCGTCGCGCCGGGTCGTCATCCGGTGGTGATCTTCAGCCACGGCAGTGGAGCCTCCAGGCTCACCTCGTGGTGGCTCACCGAGACGCTTGCCTCGCACGGCTTCGTCGTCATCGCTCCTGACCACGTCGGCAACACCTTCGCTGACGTCGGTGACGTGGAAGCGTTCGTGCGGACCGCCAGAGAGCGACCCCGGGACGTCCGGTTCCTCATCGACCAGGTGATCGAAGCCGAGCGTGGCGGTCCGAACAGCACAGGTCCAGAGCTGGGCCAGCTCCTCGCGGGTCACCTCGACACCGACCGGATAGGTGTGGCAGGGCACAGCTATGGCGGTTACACAGCGCTGGCCGCGGCCGGCGGGACCGCCTTTGGCGATCCACCGGACCCCAGGGTCAAGGCCATAGCGGCGCTCGAGCCTCTCTCTGATCCGCTCTCCGACGAGAACCTCGCGGGGATCCACGTGCCCGCGCTGTTGATGGGCGGGACCCTCGACTCCACGACACCCATAGAACCGATGGTGGCAAGGCCCTATGACCTGATCCGCTCCGAGGTCCTGGTCCGTGCAGACATCCAAGGTGCGGGCCATGAGTCCTTCACGATCCTGTGCGCGACCGACCATCTCCTGGCTGACCCGTCAGTGCCCGACCCGGTGCGCCGCGATGCCCATCGGTACTTCGGGGGTACCTGCGCCCCGGAGATGATGTCCCCCGCCGAGGTCGAGCCGCTAATCGACCGCTATGTCGTATCGTTCTTCCGTGTCGAGCTGGCAGGTGATCCCGGCTATGGCCGTTGGCTGTCAACGACACCACACGTCTCGTTCTCCACCAGGTAGCACCCCCAGACGTAGGCCCCACCCGGGTGCCGTGTTGCGGTCGCCAGGTTGTCATTCAACCTTTGAGGATTCTGGTTGCCTTGGGGGGCTGCGCCCCCACGCTGGCGCTCGGGATGCTCCGGGATGCTCCCCATCGCCGGCGGGCTCCCTGGCGGTCGTGCAGTCCCGATCGTCAGTCAGCCAGGCGCTTCTGTAGCTCGTTCAGCTCGTCGCGAAGCTCGGCAGGCAGCCGTGGCCCGATGTTGTCGAAGTGGGTTTCGATCTGGGGGATCTCATGCCGCCAGGCCTCGTTGTCGACGTCGAGGATCTTGAACATCGTCGCGTCATCGAGATCGAGGCCGCTGCGGTCGATCGCGGTGTGGGTCGGAACCCGGCCTATCGCCGTCTCCACAGCATCGGCTGAGCCGTCGAGGCGGTCGATGACCCACTTGAGGACCCTGCTGTTGTCACCGTAGCCCGGCCACATGAACGAGCCGTCCTCGTCCTTGCGGAACCAGTTGACCCAGAAGAGCTTGGGGAGGTTGGCAACCTCGGCTGCCTTGCCGATCGAGAGCCAGTGACCGAAGTAGTCACCCATGTTGTAACCGCAGAAGGGCAACATGGCGAACGGGTCGAAGCGGAGCTCACCGACCTTCCCCGCAGCCGCAGCAGTCTTCTCCGAGGACATGATGGAACCCAGGAACACGCCGTGCTTCCAGTCGAACGACTCGGTCACGAGCGGCACGTTCGTGGCGCGGCGGCCACCGAAGAGGATCGCGGAGATCGGTACCCCTTTGGTGTCCTGCCACTCTGGTGCGATGGATGGGCACTGGCTCGCGGGCGCCGTGAACCGGGCGTTCGGGTGGGCAGCCGGCTCGCCGGATGCCGGCGTCCAGCTGTTGCCCTTCCAGTCCACCAGGTGTGCGGGCGGTTCGCCTGTGAGGTCCTCCCACCAGATGTCACCCTCGTCGGTCATCGCGCAGTTGGTGAATATCGAGTTGGCGTCCAGCGTGTGCAGCGCGTTGGGATTGGTGTGCTCGGATGTGCCCGGAGCGACACCGAAGAACCCGGCTTCGGGGTTGATCGCGTAGAGCCGTCCGTCGTCACCGAACTTCATCCAGGCGATGTCGTCGCCGACCGTCTCGACCTTCCAGCCGGGGATGGTCGGGATCATCATCGCCATGTTGGTCTTGCCGCACGCGGATGGGAACGCGGCGGCAACGTAGACCTTCTCGCCGTCAGGTGGCGTGACGCCCAGGATCAACATGTGCTCGGCGAGCCAGCCGCCGTCGCGCGCCATCGTCGACGCGATCCGCAACGCGAAGCACTTCTTGCCCAGGAGGGCATTGCCTCCGTAGCCCGAACCGTACGACCAGATCTCACGGGCCTCGGGGAAGTGCACGATGTACTTGTTGTCGGCGTCGCAGGGCCACGGAACGTCCTCGCGCTTGTGGCCGTCCTCGCCGACGAGCGGGTACCCGACAGAGTGCACGCAGGGGACGAAGGAGCCGTCGGCCCCAAGCTCGTCCAGAGTCGCCTGGCCCATGCGGGTCATGATCGCCATGTTGGCCGCCACATAGGGTGAGTCGGTCAGCTGCACGCCTATATGGGCGATGGGCGAGCCGAGGGGCCCCATCGAAAACGGCACCACGTACATCGTCCGGCCGGCCATCGCTCCCGTGTAGAACGAGCGGAGCTCAGCTCGCATCTCGTCTGGTTGACGCCAGTTGTTGGTCGGCCCAGCGTCGATCTGTGCCTCGGAGCAGATGAACGTGCGGTCCTCGACGCGGGCGACGTCGCCGGGATCGCTCAACGCGAGGAAGCTGTTGGGACGGAGCTCGGGGTTGAGCGCCTGGAAGGTCCCGCTGTTGACGAGCAGCTGGCACAGGCGCAGGTACTCGGCATCGGAGCCGTCGCACCACTCGACGGCATCCGGTCGGAGGACCTGGCGCCACTCCTCGACCCAGCCGAGGAGCTTCTGGTTGGCTGTGGTGGCAGACATGGGACCTCCGACGACGTTGTCGGGCCAGCAGAGTCGTTCGCTCTGGTGGGCCGCGGCTGGCACGCTCCGAGAGATGGGGCATATCCAACCCGCAGATACCTACACGCCCTACCTCGCGGTCAGACCGATGGTAGCGAGGTCAGGCGCGAAAGCGGGAATCTCGAACTGCGATGCCGGCCCTTGGCGTGTCAGCCGGCCTGGGGGTGTTGGGCGTCATCGGGATGAGCAGCCGGGTACCCCGGGGTCCCCATGTCGACCTCGGCTCCTGTGCGAAGGTGCGTGGCCAGCTGGCGGTCGTCGAGGTCGAAGACGACCCTTTGGCCCTGACGTAGCATCCGGAAGATCGAACCACGGAGGGCGTCTACGGCCAGCTCGTACTCGCTCAGGTCGCTGTCGGTCACCACGACACCCGTTCGGGTCGACGGGTCGTAGGCCTTGATGACTCCTTGCACGAACCGGAATGTAGTTCCGCGATTGCCTAGGAGCTGAATCGGCAGCGAGTCACCCGACGGCCAGGGCCCGCGTCGTGGGAGAGAATGTCGCCATGTCCCCGGTCTCCATGCCAGGTGGCCAGGCCACCGCCACTGCGCCCGGCACGGTTCCAGCGCAAGGTCTGCAAGCGTTCGAACGCGCGCCGGAGGATCCCCCAGCGACCGAGCCGCGGCTGGCGGTCGCGGGATGGTGGGCCACGGTGCTCGCCGTGGGGGCAGTCCCTGTGTTGTTCGTGCGTCTCGGCACGAGCCCCTTCGACCTCGCCAAGGTGACCTTGCTGTGGGTCTGCACGGTTCTGGGCGCGGCCGGCGTTCTGAGCGCCTGGCTGGGGGGAGCGCGCCGGCCCCGGGTGCCGGCGGTGGCGGTGCCGCTGGTGGCGCTGATCGTTGCGGTCGCGGTGGCCACGGCTGCGTCCACGCGACCGTGGGTGTCGTTGATGGGGCGCTATGGCCGATACCAGGGATTGGTCTCGATCCTCACCTATGCCGTGTTTGCAGCTGTCGTGTTCGTGCAGTGCTCGAGCCGTCCCGGGCGGTTGCGAGTCCTGGCCCTCGCGCTCGGTGCCAGCGGGGTCATCGGTGCGGGCTACCTGGTGATGCAGGTCATGCACGCCGATTTCGATTGGAGCACGACCATCGGCGCGCAAGACAGCGGCCGCTACATGGGTGCCCTCGGCAACTCCAACCTGGCGGGGGCGCACCTCGCGATCGTGATGCCGGTGCTGGTCTTCTTGCGGGCGACCGAGCAGTCGCGCCGGCTGCGCGTGGTTGCGGTCGCGGCGATGGCGCTCGTGGGGTGGGGATTGTGGATCTCTGGCAGCCGGGGCGCATGGATTGCAGCGGTGGTCGGGGTCAGCGTGGCCACGCTCGCCGACCGGAGGTTCGCCCCGCGGTGGCTGGCTGCAGCGGTGACCCTGCTGGCCATCGTGGGAGCGGCGAGTGTGGTCATCGTGGCAATGGGGCGCGGGCCGAGCGGTGAGCGTGCCTACGAGAGCCCGTCGGTCCTGCGCCGCCAGACCTTGGAGCAGCGCGGCCCGCGACCATCCTCTTGTGGGGACGGGGCCGGACACCTTTGCGCAGGAGGTTCTGCCCTATGTGGGCGATTCGCCAGATCTCACGAGGCGTCCGCCGTCCCTCGACGCGCCACACAACATCGCTCTCGCATATGCAGTGGGAGCCGGGTTGCCGGCGCTCGTGGCCTGGCTCGTCCTGGTGGTGACGACTTGGGTCGTAGCGCTCAACCGACGCGTCGAGGTGGGCCCGGCCCGAGCGGGACTGGTTGCAGCCTTCGGTGGGGCGTTCGCCGCGTACCTGGCGCAGGGCATGTTGAGCATCGACGCGGTCCCCCTGGCCTTCCTCGGATGGGTCATGGGTGCGGCCATGACCGCGGCCTCCTGCGTGCCCGACGGCGGGGAGGTCACGTTATGGCGGCGCGTACCCCGACATCTCACATGTCTCGTGTCGGCGGTCACCGTTTGCGCCGCAGCCGTTGCGCTCCTGCCGTTCGTCGCCGATGTGAGGATGCAACGAGCGCTTGCCAGCTCGGCGGACCGTCGCGCACATGACCCGATCGAGTACCTCGGGGCACTCGAGGATGCGACCGTGACCAACCCGACCGAGCCACGCCTGTGGTACGAGGCGGCGCGCCAGTCCCAGGTCGACAGCGACCAGATCTCGAACCGGGATGGGCGTTTGACCTTGCTGCACGGCGCCATGGGGTTCGCGGACAGATCCCTGGACCTGGAACCCGGTGAGGTCGAGACCCTGCTCGTCAAAGCCAAGGTGTTGGAACGCCTGGCTTTGCTGGGCGAACCCGGCCGCTTCGATCAGGCCAACGAGCTCTACCGTCGCATCGAGGCCGGCGACCCCTATGACCCCCAGGTACGCATCGATCACGCTCGCCTTCTCGCCACGTGGGGCAGGGACTCCTCGAGGCCCGACCTCTACGATGCGGCGCGCGCTCAGCTCGGAGTGTTCGAGACGCTCCCGCACACCTGGTCAGGGGGCTGGTTCCAGGCGGCCAAGCTGTATCTGGATCTTGGCGATCGTGCCCGCGCGCTTGATGCCGCGAAGCGAGCGGCGGAGCTCGATCCCGTCGATTGGCGAATCCAGGGGCTGGTTCGCGAGCTCAGCGGGTGAGTCAGTGGACGGCCTTCGTCACCTTGCCGGACTTGATGCAACCGGTGCAGACGTTGACCCTCTTCGTGGTGCCGTCGATGACAGCGCGAACCCGCTGGATGTTCGGGTTCCAGCGCCGCTTGTTGCGACGATGCGAGTGGCTGACCGTCATGCCGAACGACGGCTTCTTGCCACAGATCTCGCACACCGATGCCATTGGAGGACCTCTCGTCTTGGCCTCGTCGAGGCCGGGAGCACGCCACAGTAGCCCCATGCCGAAGCGGTGCCCAAGCCACCCTCATGATCTACCGCCAGCGAGGGAATTATCATCTCCTCGGATGAATCGAGACAGGACTGTGGACTCAGCGGCGATCGCGCGGACGATCGAGGTGTATGTGGAAGCGCTCCGCACCCACCGCGAGGTCATCAACCGGTTGAACGTGTACCCGGTGCCCGACGGCGACACCGGCACGAACATGCTCCTGACCGTCGAGTCGGTCCTCGGAGAGCTGGCTGAACAACGCGGAGCCGACATGGCAAGCGCCTGCAAGGCCATCAGCCACGGGTCGCTGATGGGTGCACGCGGCAACTCCGGCGTGATCCTGTCCCAGATATTGCGGGGGCTTTGCGACGTGTTGCGCGAGGTGGACGAGGTCGATGCGGCCACCTATGCGAGGGCCTTGCGAACCGCGTCGGACGCGGCACGCGAGGCTGTCATGAAGCCGGTGGAGGGCACGATCTTGACTGTCATCGCAGAGGCGGCGACTGCGGCCGAAGCCAGCCGGAGCGATGGGCTCCTCGCAGCTGTGGAGTCCTCGCGCCGCCAGGCGGGTGTGACCTTGGATCGCACGCCGGACCTGTTGCCTGTCCTCAAGGAAGCTGGTGTCGTGGACGCCGGGGGAGCGGGGTTGGTGCTGCTGTTCGATGCGCTGCTGGCTGTCATCGACTCGCGCCCGCTGCCCGAACCCCCGATGCTGACCGAGGTTCCCTCGACAGGCCAGGCCTCGCGGCCACGTGGCGGCGACAGCCGTGAAGCCCTCGCGTCAGATCTCAGGTACGAGGTGATGTTCTTCCTCGAAGCCCCCGACGAGACCATCGGCGCGTTCAAAGGCGTGTGGTCGGGCATCGGCGATTCGATCGTGGTCGTGGGCGGCGACAGCTTGTGGAACTGCCACATCCACACAGACGACATCGGTGCTGCCATCGAAGCAGCGCTGGACAGCGGGCGACCGCGCCAGATCCGCGTGACGGACCTGTTCGGGCAGGTCGAGGAGGAGCGCTGGGTCCGCGAGGCGGACATGGAACCGGAAGTCCCCGCCCGCTCTGACGTGCCGGTCATGACCGCCATAGTGGCAGTCGCCACCGGTGAGGGCGTGAGCCGGATCTTCTACTCGCTCGGGGTCCAGCGCGTGGTCAAGGGAGGCCAGACGATGAACCCCTCCACCGCCCAGCTCCTGGCGGCGGTCGAGGCGGCGCCCTCCGAGGAGGTGATCATCCTCCCCAACAACACCAACATCATCCCTGTCGCCGAGCAGGTCGACTCCCAGACAGCCAAGATCGTCCGTGTCGTCCCGACCCGTGGGGTCGCTGAGGGGTTCGCGTCGTTGCTCTCCTATGATCCCGAGGCCTCTGGAAACGACAACGCCAAGGCGATGACCGAGGCTGCCGAGGAGGTCGTTGCAGGCGAGGTGACCCGGGCCATCCGTGACTCGACGTGTGAGCTGGGCCCGATCTCAGCCGGTGACTGGATCGGGCTTTGTGGCGACGGGATCTCTGCGGTCGCACCAGCACTCGAAGATGCGTGCGTCGGGCTTCTCGATGCGTTGATCGAGGGCGACCACGAGCTCGTCACGATCATAGAAGGCGACGGAGCCACGGCGGTGGCCACGCGGCACCTACAGGTGTGGCTGGAGGAGCACCATCCCGGTGTCGGCACCGAGGTCCACCGCGGGGGTCAGCCGCTGTACCCCTACCTGTTCGGCATCGAGTGACACGCCTGAGGGCAGCTGCCCGTCACATCTGATGTGTACGGTCTGAAGATGCCGAGGCATCTCGCGCAGCTCCACCAGATCCCTGTGTCTGAGCTGGATGGCGTCAGCACCAGGCTGGCTGGCGTTCTGGGATCCGTCGGGATCGACACGGTGCTGGATCTGCTGACCTTCTACCCCCGCCGGTACCTGGATCGCACCAAGGAAGCCGCCATCGCGGACCTCCAGGTCGGCGAGCAGGCCATGGTCATGGTCACGGTCGATCGTGCTCACAGTGTGCAAGCACGCAGCCGCCGCCGCTTCGTCTCGGTCGATGTCAGCGACGGCCAGACGTCGATGTCGCTCACGTTCTTCAACCAGCCGTGGCGCGAACGTCAGCTCAAGCCGGGTATGCGGGCCGTCGTCTTCGGCAAGCTCGAGGTGTTCAAGGGACGTCGAGGCATGACCAACCCGGTGGTCGATCTGGTCGGCGACAAGACAGGGCGAATCATCCCCGTGTACCCGCAGTCAGAGAAGGCGAGGCTCAACTCGGCCGATCTGGTCAGGCTGATGCCAGAGCTGCTCGAGCGGGCCGGCACTTTCGCTGACCCGGTACCGGGGTCTGTCCTTGACAGGTTCGGGCTCATCGACCGGACCTCAGCGTTCCGGGGGATCCACCTTCCCGAGACGATGGCGGACGCCGGCAGGGCTCGCCAGAGGCTCGTGTTCGACGAGTTGCTCCGTATCCAGTTAGAGCTGGTGCGCCACAAGCGCGAGATCGAGCGAACCACCGTTGGCATCTCCCATGCCGCGATGGGGCTGGACTGCACCTCTGGAGGGCCCGGCGAGCCGTCGCCCGGATCCCTGATGGCGGCATTCCTGGAGAGGTTGCCGTTCCCGCTGACCGGTGCCCAGCGCCGAACGATACATGAGATTGCCGTCGATCTCGCAGGCCCGCACCCGATGCACCGGCTGCTGCAAGGCGATGTGGGTGCAGGAAAGACTGTCGTCGCAGTCGCTGCGTTGCTGATTGGGATCCAGAGCGGGCATCAAGGTGCCTTGATGGCGCCCACGGAGGTGCTTGCCGAGCAGCACGCGATCGGTGTCCGCGCCCTGCTACGGGGATTCAGCCTGGAAGGCACCGGATCTGCCGGCACTCTCTTCGAGGCCGAAGGCGTGGCCCGCGACCTGCGCGTAGATCTGCTCACCAACCGCACCACCGCTGCTGAGCGCCGCCGCATCCACGCCGGCCTGGCTGATGGCAGCATCGACATCGTGATCGGCACCCATGC
>JAHFUU010000348.1 GCA_023264915.1 Microthrixaceae bacterium
GTTGCAGCTCGTTGCCCGGCTCTTCGACGCCGAGCTTGCCCGCCGCGGCGAGCGGACGACGATCGTCGGCGCGACCTCCGGCGACACAGGCTCGGCCGCCATCGAGGCATGCCGTGACCGCGAGGCCATCGAGATCTTCATCCTCCATCCCAGGGGGCGCGTGTCTGAGGTGCAACGGCGACAGATGACCACGGTCGCATCCTCCAACGTCCACAACATCGCGATAGAAGGGACCTTCGACGACTGCCAGGACCTGGTCAAGGCGCTGTTCGCAGACACCGAACTGCGTGAGCGGCACAACATCTCAGCTGTCAACTCGATCAACTGGGCCCGCGTCATGGCTCAGATCGTCTACTACGTGCGCAGCGCGGCCCAGGTAACCGGCGGCGTCGGGCCGGTGTCCTTTGCGGTTCCCACCGGCAACTTCGGCAACGTGTTCGCCGGTTACTGCGCCCAGCGCATGGGTACGCCAGTCAGCCAGTTCGTCGTGGGCAGCAACCGCAATGACATCTTGACGCGGTTCCTCGACACGGGGGTCATGCGCATGTCAGAGGTACATCCGACCTTGAGCCCCGCGATGGACATCCAGGTGTCGAGCAACTTCGAGCGCCTGCTGTTCGAGCTTTGCGGCCGCGACGGCGGCAAGGTCAGGGACCTCCTCACCGCGTTCCGCTCAGACGGCGAGTTCGCACTCGAGCCCCAACAGATGGCGCTGCTACGCGAGCATTGGGACGGCCAGCGTGTCGACGATGACCAGACCCGCAAGATCATCGCTTCGACCTATGACCGGTACGGCATCGTCGTGGACCCGCACACAGCGGTCGGCATCGGTGCCGCGACGCAGCGGAGAAGATCCGACACCGTTCCCATGATCTGCCTCGCGACCGCGCAGCCGGCCAAGTTCCCCGATGCGGTCGAGGATGCCATCGGGATCCGCCCCGAGCTGCCCGACCGGCTCGGTGACCTGTTCGATCGAACCGAGAGGTTCGAGACCCTTCCGAACGACCTTGACTCTCTACGACGACTCATCGACCGGACCGCCGGGGCCTGACGGGGCTCGATCCCGGTCCGTGCCACGCGATCCCGACCACCCTGCGGTTCGCTCGGCCCCGGCCCCGAGCCCAGCTTGCGGCTCGGACAGCTTCGAGGACATCTGGGCCGGCCTCGAGCCTGCCTTCAGGCATTGCCTGGAGCTCGCGTGGGCAAGTGCACGTGCGGGCAGCCTGGGGATCGGTTGCGTGATAACCGCCAGCGCCGGCGAGACAGTGGCCACCGGGCGGAACCGGCTGTTCGAGAGCGACTGCGGTGATGACCATCTGGCGGGCAGCCCCGTCGCGCATGCCGAGATGAACGCCCTGGGCAAGCTCCGCGCCGGTGCTGACCATCGGGAGCTGACGCTTTGGACCTCGCTCGAGCCGTGCCTGCTGTGCGCCGGCGGGATACGGCTGGCTCGTGTCGGCAGGGTCTGCTTCCTGGCCGCTGACCCTTTGTGGAACGGGATGGCCGAAGTGCTGTCCAGCAACCCGTTCGGTCTCGCCCATGGGATCAAGACCTCCGGCCCCAGACCCGGCGAGCTTGCTGGCTTTGCCATGTTGCTGCCCTTCCACGCCTGGCAGTTCTGGGCCCCTGGCTCTGATGCGAACCAGCTCTGGCATGCACACTCACCTGCTCTGGGTGACCTGGCGGTCCAGCTTGCGGCCAGCCACGAGCTGGTGGCCCTGGCGGCGGCTGCAGCCCCTGTGACCGAGGTGATCCGTGAGCTCTGGGGCCGCCTGGGAGCTGCGGTCGGGACCGATCCCGGCGACGCGTTGGCCTGACCCTTGACGGTCATCGATCACCTTGTCCAGCCAGGAGATGAACGGGTCAAAGAGCCCACCTCCTGCCGCGACGCCAGCGTGTCCTGCCTGAACCTCGTCGGCGGGCTGGCATGATGAAGCGGTGAGATACGTGGTGTGCGTTCCGGACGGGTGTGCCGATGAGCCCGTCGGCGCGCTCGATGGCGCCACGCCGCTCGAGGCGGCGTCGATGCCAGTCCTGGCGGGCCTGGCAGCGCGCGCAGAGCTGGGACGCGCTGCGGTGATCCCTGAAGGGCTGCCGCCGGGCAGCGACGTCGGCAACATGTCGATCTTCGGCTATGACCCCGCGGCCTACCACACGGGGCGCGCCCCGATCGAGGCGGCCGCTCTGGGCATCGAGCTCGCTCCTGGCCAGGTGGCGTACAGGTGCAACCTCGTGAGGATCGGCGATGACGGCACGATGGTCGACTTCGCCGGTGGGCATCCGACCAGCGAGCAGGCGAGGCCGGTCATCGATGCGCTGCAGTCCGCGCTTGGAGGGGACGGGATCCAGATCCATGCCGGGGTCGAGTACCGCCACATCCTGGTCGCGCCCGCAGCGCTGGGTGCCGCCGAGGCGATCCCACCCCATGACCTCACCGGGAGGACAGCGGTGTGGCCGACAGGCGAGGCGGCTCCAGCGCTTAGGGACCTGATGGAGCGGTCCCGGGCAGTGCTCGACGGATTCGACCTGGATGCCAACCAGATCTGGCTGTGGGGGCAGGGCCACCAGCCCCAGATGCCGAGCTTCGCTCAGACCTACGGCGTCGATGGAGCGCTGTGCAGTGCGGTAGACCTGGTCCGTGGCCTCGGCGTGCTCACCGGCATCCGATGTGTCGAGGTGACAGGGATGACCGCCGGATACGACACCGACTACCGGGCACAGCGCGATGCTGCCCTCGATGCGTTCGGTGAGGGTGCCGACCTGTTCATCATCCACGTCGAGGCAACCGACGAGGCGGGCCACGCGGGCGACGTCGCTGAGAAGGTGGCGGCCTTGCAGCGATGGGACAGCGACATCCTCGCCGGCCTCGTCTCGGGCCTCGACGCGATGGGATCTTGGCGAATGCTGTTGCTGCCTGACCATGCGACACCACTTGGGCTGCGAACCCACACTCCGGCCCCGGTTCCGTACATGCTGTTCGACTCGACTGCTGGCGGGGCTGGCGGCACCTACAGCGAGGCTGCGGTGCGGTCAAGGCCACTGGTCCAGGGCCACACGCTGATGGGACGGCTGCTGAAGCGGGCATAGAGCGGACGCGTGTTGCTCCAGGGAAAGGGCGAACACTACGATGCTTCGGCGATCTCAACGGGGGTTGCGATCTTGGATTGGCTAGCCGGCGGGCTCCAAGGACCCTCCGCACCAAGCCAGGCAACCCGTGATCGTGCCGGCAAGCTGCTGGGCCCCGAACCACCGGTCTCGCCAGAACACCCACCGCGACGCTGGAGTGGTGCCAGCTCATCGCTGGCTTCACCCAGCCGCAATCCACCGACCGTGACCGTCACCCCGACATGCGTGGCTGCACCACGGTTCTCACAAGTCACCTGACCGAGTCACCTCACAGAACTGTCAGAAACGAGGCATCCGATGGCCGTGGAGTCACAGCTCGAGCGATCGATGCTCGAGCGCAAGGACCGCGACGAGCTGCACCGAATTGCCAACGCCATGGGAGGCAAGCCCGGGTCGCGGGCCCGCAAGGCTGAGATCATCGACCTGATCCTCGAGCTTGCCGGTGTCGCGGAATCTGCCGAGGTCCCGGCAGAGCCGGTCGCACCGAAGCCGGCCAAGAAGGCAGCCAAGCGGACAGCTTCTGCCGACGGCGGCGCCGACAAGCAAGCGGCGTCGCGATCCAACGGCGCAGCCGGCCGCGAGGCCGAGGCTGCCCAAGCTGAGGCGTCTGTCACCAGCGAAGCGGTCTCTGGGGCTTCGGTCGACCAACCTCCAGAAGCCGAGCAAGCCGGTGTCGATGACGCGGCGGTCGAAGACGCTGCGGTCGAAGACGCTGCGGGTGGCACGGGTGACCAGGCCGGTCACGAGCAGGGCGAGGCCGAGGGTGGCGCGCGTCGCCGCCGACGCCGAGGTCGCGGGCGTGACCGCGAGAACCAGGGACAGGTCAACGACGAACAGGCCCAGGGCGAACCGGTGGAGGTCGAGGGCCTGCTTGACCTTCGCGACGAGGG
>JAHFUU010000349.1 GCA_023264915.1 Microthrixaceae bacterium
TGCCGGTGGGCTTGTGGCAGCAGTGGTCATCCTCGGGGCGGTCGCGCTCGTCATCAGCTCCAAGGGGTCCGGCTACAGCAGCGAGGACCAGCAGAAGTTCATGGCCGCGTGCACCACGGGTGGGGGAGAGAGCGTACGGAGCGCTTGCGGGTGCATCTATGATCAGATGGCTGCCAAGGTGCCGTATGACCGCTTCGTGTCGATCGACTCCGAGCTCGAAAAGCAACGGTCTGCTGGCACCGAGCTACAGCTGAACTTCCCTGCCGAGGTCGAGACGATCCGTGCAGATTGCGTGGCCCGCACCAAGCCAGTGGTCAAGGAGCCCCCTCCGAGCAACTGAGGAAGTCGATCACGAGATCGGTGACCCGACGGGGTGCCTCGTACTGGAGGAAGTGGCCCGCCCCCTCGACAGCCTCGACAGCCGATCCGGCCGGAAGCGCACCCAGCACCTCGGAGAGATCGAGGTTCGGGACGCAGCCGTCGTCGGTCCCGTGCAGGTAGAGCGTCGGCTGGGGGTGAGGGCTGAGGATCGCCATTGCTGCCTCCGCGAGCTCAGGCGGTTGCAGCGAGAGGTCATACATCGAGCGGTAGGTCCCCAATGCGGCGGTCAGGTTGGCGGGAGAGCCAAGGGCCGCCTTGACCCGTCCGATCTCCGCGCTCGGGTCGAACGACGGTGACCATTCCCGCCAGAGTCGCTCGAGGAACTCCAGGTTGTTGGACGAGACGATCGCTTCCGCGGTCGGCTGCAAGAAGACGTACTGGTACCAGAAGGCCTTGACCTGATCGAAGGAGAGAAGTCTCGCTCCCATCACTGACGCTGGCGGTACCGAGGCTGTCACGACGGCCCGCCAGCGTTCAGGAGCGAGCGCGGCCGCGCCGTAGGCGGCCATCGCACCCCAGTCATGGCCCACGATCACACCTTGGTGGTCACCGCCGAGCTGGTCGTGCAGGTCGCAGATGTCGGCTACCCAACCAGACAGCGCCGAGATGTGGCTCGGTGGGACCTCAGATGGTGCGTACCCCCGAGCGTAGGGAGCCACCGCCCGGAACCCTGCCCCCGCGAGGGCCGGGAGGAGCCATCGCCAACCCCAAGGCGTGTCGGGGAAGCCGTGCTGGCATATCGCCAGGGGCCCATCTACGGGTCCCGCCTCGAGCCAGCACATCCTCAACCCGCCGACGGTGCCTTGCCCCTCGGTGATCCCATGTCGCCGCGCCGGCTCCGCTCCCTGGTCGATCTCCTGGTTCATCCCATGAGGGTACGGGTGCGCTGATGGGGAAGCGAGCTGCCGGCCTCGCCTTCTCGGGCTGTCCTGGCTGCCTCGAAGGGTTCGCATCCGCTGTTGCTTGCTGTGGTGGCGCCGTGAAACGTGTCACAGCGGGGGACACAGAGTTCACCTGATCGCTACTCTGCGTACAGGCAGGGGGAATCCACAGCGACGAAGTGACCGGCGGACGCGGGTCACCACCGACAGGGGGGTGCAGCCTTCTTGAACATCACCTTCTACGGGGTGAGGGGTTCGACGCCGTGCCCTTGTGCGGGCAACCGGCGCTACGGCGGCAACACGGCCTGTGTCGTGCTCGAATCGCCAGGTTGTGACCCGATCGCGTTGGATCTCGGGACGGGCCTTCGATTCTGGGGCGAGACACTGCCGCTGGACGGCACCTTCCGTGGGTACGCGCTAGTCACGCACCTCCATTGGGATCACGTCCAGGGCCTTCCCTTCTTCACACCCGTCCACATGCCCGGCTCGCGCTTTGACATCTTCGGTCCGGTCCAAGACGACGGGATGCAGATGGACGAAGCGTTCGAGGAGTTCATGAGGCCGCCGTACTTCCCGATCGGGATCGCCGACCTGGCAGGAGACATCGAGCTGCACTCGATCACAGACGGCGATCACGTCGTGGGTGATGCCAAGGTCCGCGTGCGCAACGTGCCACACATCGGGCCCACGGTTGGCTTCCGGATCGAGCTCGACGGCCACACGATCGTCTATGTGAGCGACCACCAGCAACCCCTCGATGGCGGGATGGACATCGCGCCCCAGGTGCTCGAGCTCTGCGATGGTGCCGACCTGCTCATCCACGATGCGCAGTTCACGCCAGAGGAGTTCATCGTCAAGGCGCACTGGGGACACTGCACTGTCGACTACGCCCTTCATGTGGCTGCCGAGGCCGGCGTACGGCGGCTGGCCCTGTTCCACCACGATCCGAGCCACGACGACGGTTGCGTCGACCGCCTCTTGAGCGAGACGCGAGACAAGGCCGCTACCACGTGCATAGAAGAGGTGATCGCCGCCTCAGAGGGCCTCACGCTTCACTACGAGCACGCTTCAGCCACCGCGTGATGCGGAGGTGAGCGACATCGCCGACCACGGGGCGAGCTTCGATGAGGCAAGGTACCGCCAGGTCCTCGGTCACTTCCCGACCGGCATCACGGTTGTCACCGCCATGGCCGGCCACGAGCCAGTCGGCTTCTCGGTCGGTTCGTTCGCCTCCCTCTCGCTCGATCCGCCCCAGGTCCTGTTCTGTGCCGGCAAGAGCTCCTCGACTTGGCCCAAGATCCAAGCGAGCGGAAGCTTCTGCGTGAACGTCCTGTCCGAAGACCAAGAGGACGTCTGCAGGTTGTTCGCGAGCAAGTCCCAGGACAAGTTCGCCGAGATCGGCTGGCGTCATTCGGGCAACGGCTCACCTGTGATCGATGGTGTCCTCGCCTGCATCGACTGCAACATCACGAGGGCTCTAGAGTCAGGTGACCACTACGTCGTCATAGGAGACGTAGCTGACCTCCAGGTCCTCCACGAAGGTGGGCCGCTGATCTTCTTCCGGGGTGGCTACGGCAGGTTCACGAGCTGAGGTGTCATTGGCTGTATACGCGTTGGGTGACAAGGTTCCCCTCATACATCCAGATGCTTATGTTCACCCGGACGGGACCGTCATCGGCAACGTGACCTTGGAGCGAGGCGCGTCGGTGTGGCCCGGGGCCGTGCTCCGCGGAGACGATGGAGCGATCGTCATCGGTGCACGCACCTCGGTGCAGGACTGCGCCGTCATCCACTGCACAGACGAGCTTGACACCGTCGTAGGCGCCGAGAGCGTGATAGCGCACCTCGCGCACCTCGAGGGGTGCGTGGTCGAGGACCGAGCACTCGTGGGAAACGGAGCCGTGGTCCTGCACAACGCGGTCATCCGCACGAACGCACTCGTCGGAGCCAACGCGGTGGTGCCAGCGGGGATGGTGGTGCCGACCGGGGCGATGGCGCTCGGGGTCCCGGCAAAGCTCCGCGAAGGTGCAGTCACTCCCGAGATGATCGCTACGCCGATGCGAACCTACATCGAGCGGGTGGGTCTTTACCGCGAGGGCCTGCGTCTGGTGTAGGCACCTCATACCGGTGCATGTCTCGACCGGTGCATGTCTCGAGCTCTGCCAGATCTGTCAGCTGACACCGGATCCCAGCCATGCGAAGGGCATGACGGGGATGTTGCGCAGCACCCAGAACGACAGAACGATCGGCAGGATCGCGTAGGTGAAGGCTCTCGAGGCTCGGACAGCAGGGAGCTCATAGCCGACAGTCGTGCGGAGCAGCCACCGCACATACATGTAGGCCGCCAGAGGGAAGATGGCGGCGATGAAGATGTTGTGGTCGATCGCAGCCACAGGATGCCCCGTGACGAGCGAGTGCATGGCACGAGTGAGCCCGCAGCCTGGGCAGTCGAAGCCCGTCAGCTGCTTGAACGTGCAAACGGGGTACAGCGGTGAGACATGCGGCTGGTTGGGATCGACGAGTCCCACAAAGGCGCAGCTGGCCAGAGCCAGTCCCCCGACCGCTGCCGGCCCTGCCCAGCGTGGGAGCCGCTGAAGGGCCCCGGTGATGGCCCGCTTGGTGCCTGGCGGGGCGGGCAGGCTCGCTGTTCCGAGGCCAGGGCCGGGTTCGATCCGTGGCTCGTCGTTGGGGAAGCCAGGGGGCGGATACGTCGCCGTCATCTCAGACAACCT
>JAHFUU010000350.1:0-3202 GCA_023264915.1 Microthrixaceae bacterium
GACGGCGCCGGGCAGCTAGCCCGCGAGGCGGAGGAGGCTGGCTATGACGGGATCTGGTCTGCAGAGACCAGCCACGACCCCTTCTTCCCGCTTCTGGTGGCCGCGCAGTCCACCGAGAGCATCGAGCTGGGCACGGGCATCGCGGTGGCCTTCGCTCGCAACCCGATGATCATGGCCAACATCGCATGGGATCTGCAGGCCTACTCCAAGGGCCGCTTCATCTTGGGCCTCGGCTCGCAGATCAAGCCCCACATCACCAAGCGCTTCTCTATGCCTTGGTCGCACCCCGCGCCGCGCATGCGCGAGTTCGTGATCGCGATGCGCGAGATCTGGGACTCATGGGACAGCGGAGCCAGGCCGCAGTTCCGCGGCGAGTTCTACACCCACACGCTCATGACGCCGTTCTTCGATCCCGGCAAGAACCCGTACGGTCACGCCAAGGTGTTCCTCGCCGCGGTCGGCCCGAAGATGACCGAGGTCGCCGGCGAGGTGTGTGACGGCATCATCTGCCATGGCTTCACGACTGAGCGCTACCTGCGCGAGGTCACCATCCCGGCCCTCGAGCGCGGACGGGCCAATGCCGGCAAGACGATGGAGGGCTATGAGATCTCCATCCCTGCCTTCGTGGTGACGGGCTCGACAGAGGACGAGATGCGCAAGTCTGCCGACGCCACGCGCCAGCAGATCGCGTTCTACGGCTCGACCCCCGCCTACCGCCCGGTGCTCGACCTGCACGGCTGGGGTGACCTGCAAGACGAGCTGAACGTCATGTCCAAGGAAGGGAAGTGGGTCGAGATGGGCGAGCGCATCAGCGACGAGGTGCTCGAGACCTTCGCAGTGATAGCCGAGCCCGCGGGGATCGCATCCGGCATCAAGGCGCGCTTCGGCGACGTCGTCACGCGGATCAGCTTCTACGCGCCCTACCAGTCCGACCCCGACACGTGGCTTCCGGTCGTAGCCGCGCTCAAGGAGGTCTGACCCACCCTGCTGGGCGGCGCGGCGCTTCGACGAGATGATGCCGCATCCCTCCAGAGCGCGTCACCCGGGCAACCCGCGGCCAAGGGCGCCGCGATGCGGGGAAGCTGCGGCGGGCACGGGTCGTGCAGGCCCTCGGCGGCGAAGGCCGCCGTGCCATGGGCATCGACAACGGGTACGGGGGCCGCGTTCGCGTCGACACGCGGATGCCGTGCTCAGCGAGCAAGTCCCAGCGCTGCTCTCAGCTCGCTGACGGTGTCCACGATCAGGTCAGCTCCGGCTGCTTCCAGCTCGCCGTCAACGGCGTAGCCCCATGAGACGCCGATCGTCGGCAGGCCGAGCACCGAGGCTCCATGGATGTCATGCTCCCTGTCACCGATCATCACCGCGCCGGACCCGTGCCCCTGGTCGCGGTCTCTCGTCCCGAGACGATCAAGGACGCGAGCTATCACCTCGTGCTTGCGGCCACCGGTGCCGTCTGGGTGTGCGCCCTCGACCACCGCGAAGTGCTCCAAGAGACCGAAGTGATCGAGGATCCCCTGTGCCATGAAGGCCCGCTTGGATGTCGCGACGGCGAGCGACGTTCCGCTCCGTGACAGCTCCGCGATCAGCTCGGGAATGCCCGGGTACAGCTCGTTCTCGAACATCCCGCCGCCGTTGTAGTACTCGAGGTAAGCATCGACGGCGACGGTGACCTGGTCGTCGGTCAGGCCGTGGAAGTCCACCAGCATGTCGCGCAGCGGCGGGCCCAGGTACCGGCTCCAGTCCTGCCCCTCGGGCGGGTGCACACCCACGACACCGAGGGCGTGCCGGATACCCCTGATGATCCCCGGAGCCGAGTCACTGATCGTCCCGTCAAGGTCGAACAGCACTACGCGATGGACGCTCACAGCCTCAGCGCCTCGCCACCCCTTGTGCGGGTCGGCCTCACGCGTTCACAGGTTGGGCGACGTCGAGCTCGCCGTCCTGGTAGCGGCGCTTGCAGAGGCTGCGCTGGAGCTTGCCCGACGAGGTCTTGGGCAGCGTGCCCGGCTGGACGAGCACGACATCGTGGGGAGGTACCCCGCTCACCTCCATCGCGCTCTGGTGGACGTGCTTGCGGATCAGCTCCAGACCGTCAGCCACGAGACCATCGCTGCCCCTCACCTCCGCGGCCACGACCACGGTCTCCTTGCCCTTTACCCCGTCGATGCCGAAGGCGATCACGTTGCCGGGGCGAACCCCATCGACCCCGCCGACGGCACGTTCGATGTCGTCGGGGAACACGTTGCGACCGCCGAGGATGATGACATCTTTGATCCGGCCGCACAGCACCAGCTCGCCGTCGACGGTGTATGCAAGATCGCCCGTGCGGAGCCAGCCGTCATGGAAAGCCGCCCGGTTCGCGGCGGAGCTCTTGTAGTAGCCCGACATCATCGAAGAGCCTGCCAGCTCGAGCTCGCCTACCTCGCGGTCCCTCAGCACGGCGCCAGTGTCGGGATCGACGATCCGCATCCGCATGCCCTTGACGGGTGTGCCCAGCTTGACGAACTCGCGGGCGCCGGGTGCGTCACGTCGAGCCGGGGCCGCGTAGCGCTCGGACTCCAGGACCCGTCGGTCAACCGGATCGGTCACCAACCCCCGCAACACGGGAGGGAACGTAGCGGCGATGGACACCTCGGCCATCCCGAACGCGGGGAAGACGACGCCGGGTCGCATGCCGAACCGCTCGCCTTCGGCGACCAGCTCGCGCACAGCTACGGGATCGATCGGCTCGGCACCGTTGAGCAGCAGGCGGGTGGGCGCCAGGTCGAGCCCTTCCATGCGCCTGAGCGCCCTGGTGGCCAGCACCCAGGAGAAGTTCGGCCCTGCGGTGGTCGTGCCCCTGTGGTCAGAGAGCCACTGCATCCATCGAGCAGGCTTGGCCAGGAAGTCCTGGGGGGCGCCGAGCACGAGGCTTGCTCCGGTGGTCGCCGGGATCGTGTACATGCCGACAAGGCCCATGTCGTGGTACAGGGGCAACCACGAGACCATGACGTCCACGTCTGTGTCCCAGCCCGCCGAGTCGATCATCCCGTCGATGTTGGCGCACACCGCCCGGTGCGGGAGGCTCACGCCCTTGGGATCGCTGGTGGATCCGCTGGTGAACTGCAAGATGGCGAGCCGCTCGGGGTCGTCGTCCGGGCGGTCCAGGCGCTCTGGTCCCAAGGCAGTCGCTTCGCGGGCCAGCTCGTCGAGGATGACCATC
>JAHFUU010000350.1:3212-3981 GCA_023264915.1 Microthrixaceae bacterium
CGGATCGCCGGGCAGCGGCTCGACCAGGTCGGCCAGCCGGCGATCGATGATCGCCAGATCCACGTCACCTCTTCGCAGCCTCACCCGAGTCTGGCCGACGAATGACTCGATGGATCCCAGTCGCATCGGCAGTGGCAGCATCATCATTGTGGCTCCGGCCAACCACGTCGCCGAGATGCCGGTGACCAGCTGGCGCGAGGTTGGACCCATGAGCGCCACGTGGGCGCCAGGAGCCACTCCCCTCGCTTGCATTGCAGCTGCCATCCCTCGGGACTCGTCGAAGAGCTGCGCCCAAGACACGGCCACGTCGGGCTCGTCGCCATCTTTGAACGTAACCGTCCCGCCGACTCCCGCGCCGGCCTCGATCCGAGAGGTCAGGGTCTGCTGGGTGATCGAACCTGCGGTCAGTGGCCGAGAAGTCAGTGGCTGCATCGGGCCCTCAGACCCACGTGGTCACAATCTGGTTACGGGCAGGCCCGACCGAAGCAAGAACCTGACAGGCGAGGCGAACGACGCCATCGAAGGCCGACCACTGGGACCACCGGCATCGAACTGCGCCCTCCAGAGGTCAGCTGGTAAGGTCCGAAGCCCCGGGGGGCTGTAGCTCAGTTGGCTAGAGCGCTTGCATGGCATGCAAGAGGCCGTGGGTTCGAATCCCATCACCTCCACGAGCTGCCCTCGCCCGTCCTCGCAAGCCTGCTCGGACGGGAGGGCCGCTATGACTCCCGCTCCGCTCGGGCCGTTCGGGCCACGGAGGCCCTTGGCAACA
>JAHFUU010000351.1 GCA_023264915.1 Microthrixaceae bacterium
GGCTTGGATCTCAGCCACAGCGGCTTCCTGCTCGGGGGTCCGGTTCGGGCCCGCGACGTCTACGTCGAGACGTGAGGCCATGACGCGACCTTCCTCGACGGCTTCGGCGATGACACGGCACATCAGCGTGCCCGAGCGGATCGCGTCGTCATTGCCTGGGATGACGAAGGAGACCTCGTCGGGATCACAGTTCGTGTCGACCACCGCCACCACCGGGATGCCGAGCTTGTTGGCTTCGGTGACCGCTATGTGCTCCTTCTTGGTGTCGAGGACGAACACCGCCGCCGGAGCCCTGTCCATGCCGGCGATGCCACCGAGGTTGCGCTCGAGCTTGGTGAGCTCGCGCGATATGCGGAGCGCCTCCTTCTTGGGCATGGCCTCGAACTCACCCGCGTCGCGCTGGCGCCTGTAGTCCTTCATCTTGCCGACCCGCTTGGAGATCGTCTGGTAGTTGGTGAGCATGCCGCCGAGCCAGCGCTGGTTGATGTATGGCATGCCGCACTTCTCGGCATAGGACTGAACAGCGTCCTGGGCTTGCTTCTTGGTGCCGATGAACAGCACGGTGCCGCCGTCAGCGACCAGATCGCGGATGAACGAGTAGGCAACCTCGATGCGCGACAGGGTCTGCTCGAGGTCGATGATGTAGATCCCGTTGCGCTCACCGTAGATGAACCGCTTCATCTTCGGATTCCAGCGGCGGGTCTGGTGACCGAAGTGGACGCCGGCCTCGAGCAGCTGGCGCGTTGTGACGACTGGGGTCATTTGTTGTCCTTCCCTACGGTTGAGCGAGGACCGTTCGCAACGCGCCGTGCAGATGACGGCGCGACCGTCGGGTGCGAGCGGGTGGAGGTGGCGCTAGATGTGGTGCCAGCACAACGTGCTGGTCGACTGCCGGATTGCCTTGGGCAAACCGACCGGTGAGTGTAGTGACTCCGCCGGGCCTCCGGCCAAGCCGTCATCTCAAAGCGGTCATCTCAAAGCGGTCATCTCAAAGCTGTCATCTCAAAGCTGTCATCCAAAAGCGGTCATGGGCCCGCGGCCACCGGCGCCCACGCTGCCGCCGCCGTGAGGTCATCTTCGAGGATGTCGACCGCCTCGGCAGCCATGGCATCGGTGAGTGCTTGCCCGAACGAGCGACACGTCGGCGGCTGACCGGCAACGGCAAGGGCGATCTCCCTGCTGGCAGCCGCTGATCCCGGTAGCCGATCGTGGGCATCGATCCCGTCAAGGGGTACCACGGTGGTCTTGGATCCGTCGCCGACGAGGGTGCGCGGTGCCGGAACGACCAGGTCACCTCTTGCTCCGATGGAGGTGATCGAGATCGACGAGGGCACGCTGGCTGCGTTCATCGCTCGCATCGTCGCCGAGCCTTCGGCGAGCTGGGCTACCGACTCGCTGTCGGGGTCCAACCCGATCCCCTCGGCGCCAGCAGCGGCTTGCAGCGCAGCAGCTGACCGAGGGTCAGCCCTGGCTGCCGCGACAGCGGTGGCGAGGTTCGCCCCGTTGTGGGGGGTACCAAGCGTGACCACGTTGGCCACCTCGGCAGGCACGGCTCGATCCGAGACGGCCAGGCGGCTGATGACCCCACCCTGGCTGTGGGCGATCACGTCGATCGGCACACCCGGGTTCAGTGCGGCGACCTGTGCCAGCAGCTGAGCGAGCCTGCCCGCTGAGACGTTCAGGTCGCCCTGGGTATCGCGCGCAGAGTACGTGCTGTCGGGTATCGCCACGAGCGACGAGCCCGCCGGGAGAGCTTTGGGCGTCCTGCCACCGCTGTAGGAGAAGCGGATCACATCTTCAGGTGCGTAGCCGATCGTCGTGACGTCGACGTCGTCGATCGCGGCGCTCTCAGCCGTGGATCCGAGACCGCCCACGAGCACAGCGATCCGGCGACCGCCTATCTTGGGGGCCCGAAGCGAGGGTTGCGTGCAGGCGCTTCGCTGAAGGTGCCACGCCCGCAGGGACCTGGCGACAGCTTCCAAGTGGGACATGCTGGTGGTCGAGACCAAGGCCTGGAGCCTGAGCCGCCAGGCGTCGGCTGTACGTGACGCGAGTCGGCCCCCGAATGAAGCCGAAGTCGCCAGCCGGTCACGAACCGCCTGGCGAAGGGCCTCGAGGTCTTCGCCGGCAGCTCGCTGGCCGGTCTCCTCAGGTCCCTCGACCAGATGCACCTCTGCGGTCAGCTGCTGGCTGAACAACGAGGCGGGATCGAGATACCGGTTGGCCTGGTCCCTGACCCCGAAGTGGAAGGTCCCCCCGGCCACTGCGATCACCTGGCCCCTTTGCACGCGCTGGTTGGTTCGCACGAGGTCGGCGGCGAGGAAGGAGTAGCTCGTCCGAAGGCCGTCTGGGTGTGCGATGGTCACGTGCAGGGTCCCTCCCACCTGGCCCGAGAAGACCACAGTGCCGTCGCCCGCAGCGCGTATCAGATCTCCCGGAGCCGTCCCGTAGTCGATTCCCCGGTTGCCGGGGCCATACGGGGTCAGCGGCGGTCTGAAGGGGTCTGTGACCACAGCTCGTGTCGGTGGTTCATAGATCCCGACCCGTGCGCCTCCATGCGGCCCTGCCGCCGCGCTTCCAGGCGGCCCTGTGGCCGCGGAGCGCTGTGTGGCCGCAGTGGCCGCACCGGAGGCCGCCGCCAGAACCACCAACGGCGACAAGCACGACGCGACGCACGCGACCCGTAGCCGGGACCGAGCCGAACTGCTGCGTACACCCATGGATCTCCCTCGAGGCGCGACACGACGACAGGGGGAGGCAGGTGCACGAGCCAGCAGCTGGCTCGACGGGGTCAGGCGGTGGGCCTGGCCGATTCGCCTTGGGCTCAACGGGGGGGTCAGCCGCCCGGAGGCCTTGTGACCCTAACTGCAGGCCCGCGCCGGCACAAGGCCCCGAAACCACGCCGGTGACGCGGCTGCACACGACTCACGACGACCGCCTCGCCGATCGCCCTGGAGCCTTTACCACCTGGGGGCGTCCCCGACAGTACAGTCACAGAGATGTCGCTCGATGACCTGACGACGGTTGCGGGAGCGAGCTCGCGGCTACCCGAGGTGGCTGCCAGGGCGCACGAGCTCGGCCTCGAGAAGCTCCACGTCCTCGCGTGGCGTGACATAGACGATGTCGAGGCGGGCGGATCTGAGGTGTACGTCGACCGGGTGGCGACGCGGTGGGCAGCGGCGGGCTTCGACGTCTTCGTCCGCACGTCCTACGCGCAGGGGCACCGCCCCGCGGGAGTCCACGACGGCTATGACGTCATGCGACGCGCCGGGCGCAACATGGTCTTCCCGATGACCATCGTCGAGGAGGTGCTGCGCAGCCACGGCCCCATCGACGCCCTGCTCGAGGTCTGGAACGGCGTCCCTTACCTCAGCCCTCTGTGGTACAGCGGGCCCAAGGCCGTGCTCATGCATCACGTGCACCGGGACATGTGGCAGCTCGTGCTCGAGTCCGACAAGCTCGCCAAGGTAGGTGAGGCTGTCGAGACCAGGATCGCTCCGAAGCTCTACCGCCGCACGCAGATGGTCACCGACTCGCGATCCTCCCGGGAGGAGATGGTCACCCAGCTGGGGCTCGACGAGAGCCGCATCGCCATCGCACCGCCGGGCATCGACGAGCGCTTCACACCCAAGGGACCCAAGTCCCCCCATCCGCTGGTCGTGGCCGTCGGCCGGTTGATGCCCGCCAAGCGCTTCGACGAGCTGATCCGGATCGCCGCGAGGGCCCGTGAATCGGTTCTGGATCTCGAGCTGGTGATAGTCGGGGACGGGTACGAGTACGAGAACCTTGCGAAGCTGATCAGCGAGCTGTCAGCTGAAGGATGGGTACGGCTCGCCGGGCGCCGCTCCGACGACGAGGAGGTCGACCTGTACCGCAGGGCCTGGGTGGTGGCGAGCACGTCCATCGCCGAAGGGTGGGGCATGTCCCTGACCGAGGCCGCCGCATGCGGAACGCCCACGGTCGCAAG
>JAHFUU010000352.1 GCA_023264915.1 Microthrixaceae bacterium
ACGAGACCACGACCACCTCGGGGCGGCCCACCCTCGAAGCACCCAGGACGACAGCAGTCACCATGAAGCTGAGATGGCCCAGGGTCTTCTTCACGAACCCCTCGTTCGGTGTGGCATACAGCCACGTCCTCACCACCCTGTAGCCGTCGAGGCGTTCCTCAACGCGCCACGAGCCCCTGTATCGGGGTGGGACGATACCTGTCGGGTGGTTGGGCATCCCGGTGAGCACCGTGACCTCGTCGCCTTCGGCCGCCCAAGCCTGGGCCAGCTCTGAGAGGCGGGCTTGGGGCGCGCCGATCTCGGGCGGGAAGTAGTGGGAGACGACGAGTGTCCGCACGAAGTCAGGCGGGTCGTTTCAGCCTCGACCGGATCGCGCCAACGGATGGAACCTCGACGTATGAGTCGGGATGCGCGAGATCGATGGACGAGGCGTTCACAAGCTCAGCTCGAGCCCGCCGGGCATCGACGATGCGGGGCAGGCACAGGTAGAGACCGACGACGGGAACCATCATCGCGTCCGCGAGGATTCGGGCCCCGAGCGAGGACGTGAGGCTGACCAGCCCGAGGGCTGCGCACACGCTCGAGAAGGCCAGCACGCACAAGGCTGTTCGCACGTGGGACCAACGGCGCTCGATGAGCCTCTGGTAGATGTGGTCGTGGTGAGATCGCCGCCAGTCCTCGCCACGGCGGACACGGTCATAGAGGGTGAAGGAGGTGTCGGCCAGGTACACGACGAAGCTGCCGGCAACGGCCTCTATCGGGGTGGCCCAGATGAGGGCGATGAGCGCTGTCACCGCGAGCCACGTGCCCAGGAAGTAGCTGCCGACATCGCCGAGGAACACCCGCGATCTGGGGAAGTTGTAGGGCAGGAAGCCCGCTGCCGCAGCTGCCACCGCCGCGCCGCAGATGCCGACCAGGCGGTGGTCCTGGACCTGGCCGATGAGGAAGAACGTCCCGCCCGCGAGGACGGCGTGGAGCCCCGAGATCCCGTTGATCCCGTCCATGAAGTTGAAGGCGTTGAGGAACCCCATCACCCACACGACAGCGAGGAAGCCCAGCGCGAGTGCCACACCCGGGTTTGCGATCGGAGCGTTGGTGTAGAACCAGGGAGCCACGAAGATCAGCGCGCAACCCAGCTGGCAAGCGAGCCGAGGCTTCACGTCGAGAGTCCGCACGTCATCGACCAGGCCGACCAGAGCGAAGAAGGACGTGCAGACCAGCAACGTCGTGATGGACCAGCTCTCGACGACGCCAGCAGTCCCAGCTATGACGACCCCGGTCACCGCTCCGATGGCAACTGCCAGCCCTCCGCCGCGGGGAGTCCGCTCGACATGGGAGGAGCGCTCGGTCGGCACGTCGAACACCCGCAGTCGCCTGAGCACGAAGATGACAGCAGGCGTGAGGGCGAACGTGATGACGAAGGCGATCGCCATCACACCTCTCAATGTGCACCCCCTGCTCGCATCGTCTTGCCCGACCCGCCCTCGGACACGTTAGCCTCCCCCGAGCGAGCCGCCCGAGCACCTCGGCCCGTCAGGGGACCACGGGACGACGCGCGTGATCGACGACATTGTTTGACGGGCCGGTGAGGGTGGCTCGCCCTGGTTCCTGGACCGAGGAGAGAGACCGAGCCCCCCTTGCCCAGGCACCGACCGTCAAGCGCGAGGTCGAGGGACGAGGGAAGGAGCCAGGACCGAGCGAGCCGCCCGAGCACCTCGGCCCGTCAGGGGACCACGGGACGCCCGAGCACCTCGGCCCGTCAGGGGAGGCGCGGAATCTCGCGCTCGTCGTAGGTTTCGATGACGTCGCCGGGCTTGAGGTCCTGGAAGTCGCTGAGGCCGATGCCGCACTCGTAGCCGGGCTGGACCTCTCGCACGTCTTCCTTGAACCGCCGGAGCGAGGTGATGGTGCCCTTCCATATCACCTTGCCGTCGCGCAGGAAACGGACCTTGGATCCCCTCGTGATGGTGCCGTTCTGGACATAGCACCCTGCGATGGCCCCGACGCGGGGCACACGGAAGATCTCGCGCACCTCGGCGTCACCGGTGACGACCTCTTCGTATTCGGGGGCGAGAAGACCGAGCATCGCGGCCTCGATGTCCTCGAGGAGCTTGTAGATGATCTCGTAGGTCCGGATCTCGACGTGCTCCTGCTCGGCCATCTCGCGCGCCTTGCGATCAGGACGCACGTTGAAACCGATGATGGTGGCGCTCGATGCTGCCGCGAGCTGTATGTCGTTGAAGTTGATGCCACCGACCCCGCGGAGAACGAAGGACAGCTTGACGTCTTCGCGCTCGAGCTTGCGAAGGGATTCGGTGACGGCCTCGAGGGAGCCGTTCACGTCGGCCTTCACGACCAGGTTGAGGGTGGCGGTCTCGCCGGCCTGGATCTGCTGGAAGATGTCTTCGAGCTTGGCCCCGCCGGCGACAACGGTGTGGGCTTCACGCCCGAGCGCGCTCTGGCGCCTCCAGTGGTCGCGGGTCGCTGCCACCTTCGAGGCGGTCTTCTCGTCGGGTGCCACCACGAACCTGTCACCGGAGTTGGCCACGTCGCTGAGGCCGAGCACCTCGACTGGTATCGATGGGCCAGCGGACTTCTGCTGCTTGCCGGTGTCGTCGATGATGGCGCGGACGCGGCCCCAGGCCGATCCAGCCACCACCGGGTTGCCCACCGCGAGGGTTCCGCGCTGCACGAGGACGGTCGCCACGGGCCCGCGACCTATGTCCAGATGCGACTCGAGCACCACTCCCCGCGCCCGCCCTTGCGGCTCTGCCCGGAGGTCTTCGATCTCGGCAACCACGAGCAGGTTGTCAAGCAGCTCGTCGACTCCGTCACCGGTGACAGCCGACAGGGGCACCATGACGGTGTCCCCGCCCCAGTCCTCGGGAACCAGGCCGTGCTCTGAGAGTTGGGTCTTGACCCGATCGGGGTTCGCGTTCTCGCGATCCATCTTGTTGATGGCCACGACGATCGGCACGTCGGCGGCTCTCGCATGGTTCAGTGCCTCGACGGTCTGGGGCATCACCCCGTCGTCTGCGGCCACGACCAGGACCACGATGTCGGTCGCCTGGGCCCCCCGGGCACGCATCGCGGTGAAGGCCTCGTGACCTGGCGTGTCGATGAAGGTGATGAGCTTGCCGTCGCGATCGACCTGGTACGCGCCGATGTGCTGGGTGATCCCGCCGGCCTCGCCAGCCACGACGTTGGTCTCGCGGATGTGGTCCAGCAGCTTGGTCTTGCCGTGGTCCACGTGGCCCATGATCGTTATGACCGGTGGGCGCACAGGCCATGACTCATAGGTCTCGTCGTCGACCTCTTGGTCTACTTGCAGCTGCTTGAGCAGCTCGACCTCTTGCTCTTCACCTGGGTCGACGAGCCGGAGCTCGGCTCCGACCTCGGCCGCGAAGAGCTCGATCATGTCATCGCTGAGAGATTGCGTGGCGGTGACCATCTCGCCTTGCTGCATCAGGAAGCGGACCACATCAGCCGCTGTCCGGTTGAGCTTCGGTCCGAGCTCTTGTGCGGTGGACGCTCTTTCTACGACGACGGTCCCCTCTGGCACCGGCGCATCCGCTGAGGTGTAGGTCGGGACGTCGATCGGCTGGAGCTCGTCGCGGTTCCGGCGCCGGCGGCCCTTTCGGCGTGGCTGGCGCCTGCCGCCGGGGCCACCCGGTCTGCCCGGTCCGCCGCCGGGACCTCCTGGCCTGCCCGGCGTGCCCGCAGGGCCGCCGCCGCCAGGTGCGCCCGGACCGCCGCCGGGGCGCGCTCCAGGGGCACCGAAACGAGGCATCGAAGCCCCGACCGGTGAGCCACGCCTAGGTGGTCCGCCTGGACGGCCGGGTGCTCCGCCGCCAGGGGTCGTGCGCCGGGCGCCTGGGGGGGGCGGGATCGGCTTTCCGCTAGTGGACACAGGTGGGCGGCGCATGCCCGGAGGGGGTGGGATCGCCTTGCCTGTGGGG
>JAHFUU010000026.1:0-9413 GCA_023264915.1 Microthrixaceae bacterium
ACCACTGGTTGCCCGCATCTCAGATCCCATCCTGACGGGGTCGCGCTACCTGCTCTGTGACACCGCGGGAGCCACAACCCTCTCACCTCGCTGAGCGGTTCGAGCTCGGCTCAGTCTGACCAGCCCGACGCTCCTATCAGCGGGACGAAGGCAACACCGCCCAGATCGTCCACCTCGACGCGGTCACCGTGACGGGTGATGCGTTGCAGCTGTTGGGACCAGCGCGAACGGCTGACCGGGATGACGAGACGGCCGCCTTCGGCCAACTGGTCCAACAGCTCGGTGGGCACTGCCGGGGCGGCCGCGCTGACGAGGATGGCGTCATAGGGCGCACCTCGTGACCATCCACAAGATCCGTCGCCCGCGATGATCTCCACGTTTGACGCCCCGAGCCTTGACAGCCGCTGGGCTGATGCCTCGGCGAGCTCTGGAACCCGCTCCAGCCCCAGAACCCTCTGAACGATCCTGCCAGCGACAGCGGCCGCGTACCCCGATCCAGACCCGACCTCCAGCATCGAGTCGGTCGGGGTCAGCCGCAACGCCTCGAGCATCAAGGCGACCACGTAGGGCTGTGAGATCGTCTGGCCCTTGCCTATCGGCAGCGGGCGGTCCTCGTATGCGTGGCGCACCTGGGTTGCCGGGACGAAGGCCTCGCGGGGCACCGCCAACATCGCTTCGATCACACGCTCGTCTGCGATGGCGCGGCCAGCGATGTCACTCCGGACCATCTCGGCTCGCTGCTCGTCAGACCCTGGTCTGGTCACGGTCGCCTCCGTTGCCCGTCAGGTCAAACCTAGATTGCCGCTGCTCGCGCTGCTGACTTCAGGGTGGCTGCCACAGCCGTTAGGGTCTGCGGCTGTGGGTGCATCCCGGTGGCGGACGCGGCGGCCGAAGCGCGACAGGCTGAGCCAGGCCCTGGCTGGGTCTCTCGCAGCGTGCGTGCTAGCCGGCGCGGTCCAGATCGCTCCGCCACTTCATGAGCTTCCGAACGCGAGCTCAGCGACTCCCTGCGCGAACCCCGCCGACTGCCGGTTGTGGGAGGCCGCCGCAGGCGCAGGAGTGCGGTTCGGCCTCGCAACTCCGCACCCGGACGACGCCGTCGAGTCGGCGTTGCTCGTCTCTGAAGCCAACGTGACCGTCAACCACGAGCTCTCGTGGTCCGGCATCGAGCCCGACCGTGGCGTCTGGGACTTCACCAAGGCCGACAAGACCTACAACTTCGCGCTCGCCCACGGGCACTACCAGATCGGGATGCACTTCGCGTGGGACCAGGAGCTGCTCGACGACATGCCGGCGTGGGTCGCGGCGATAACCGATCCAGACGAGCTGAGGTCGGTGCTACGAACCCGCGCGCACACGATCTTCGCGCGGTACCCGAAGCTCGACCGGATCGACGTGATCAACGAAGCGCTGGTGACCGTCGGGGACCAGCTCTACCACAACCACTTCTACAACGTCCTCGGGCCCGACTACATCAGCCAGCTGTTCGAGATCGTCGAGTCCGAAGCCCCACCCTCGACTCAACTGATCGTCAACGAGGGCGGCATCGACTACCTGCCCACCAAGGCCCAGGCGCTCGTGCAGATCGTCGCGGACCTGAAGTCCAGGGGGCGCAGGGTCGATGCGGTCGGCTTGCAGACCCACCTCTCCTTCGGTGAGCCGAACTGGCAGACGATCTATGACACCATGCGCCAGCTCGACCAGCTCGGCGTGCACCCTTTCATCTCAGAGGTGGACGTACCGATCCCGGCCACGATCGCCAACCGTTCATCGGTCCAGGCCGAGCGATACCGGCGGGTGGTCTCGCTGTGCCTTTCAGTCCCGTCGTGTGACACGGTGAACGTGTGGGGAGTGAGCGACGCGGACACCTGGTACGACTGGGGCTTGTACCCCGACCTTGACCCCTTGCTGTTCGACGAGAGCTACAAGCCCAAGCCGGCATATGACGCCGTCAGGAGCGCGTTCTCCGAAGGTCGCTCGGACCCGTCTGTCCCCCCTCGGTTCTTGACGACCACGACCACCCCGATCGCCTCAGGGCAAGCGTCGATCCCCTACTCGCTGGAGTGCACACCCAGCGGGCCGGTGACCGAGTACGGCTACCCGGACCTCGCCGCGGTGACCGACAGGTTCTTCTCCGGCAACCCCATCCGCTCTCCGCTGCCCGTGGACCTGCGGTGGACCTCAGTCGCCGGGCCTGACGGCACGATCACCTATGACGCGGGCATCGAGGTCGACTTCCCCGAGCTTGCCCGTGTCTACCGCGAGGAGACAGCGCGGCCAGCGATCGGGCTCGGCGGGCATCACGATCTCGTCGACACCGCCTGGCTTCGGCTCGCTGCCTCGACGCTTCAGGTCACGCTGCCCGCACCGGCGGGCACGGCGGTCATCGGCGACCCGACTGCCTCGGGCACGTCGACGCCGCTGGTGGCCTCGAGGGACCCCGGATCGGTGGCCCTCACCATGACCAACGTCGTCGGGGACTCCAGGGCCGATGAACCACCAGTGTCCATGCACGCCACCTGGTCGGTGAGAGCCGATCCTTCCGTGGCCAACACGATGGTGACCATGCCGCCGCCGATGGTGAGCTTCGATCTCGAGGTCCGTTTCGGTGTCGTGTACTCGGGTCTTGACGTCTATGGCGGTGTCACGGCCCCGGTGTCGTGCCACCCGGTGGGGCAGGTGGCTGTCGCGACGACCGCCGTCGGAGCCCTCGACGCGGCCACGACGACCTCAGGTGCGCCCCAGCCCGCCGGCCCCGCAGGCACATCTGCGGTCGTGGCCACCCCTCGCTTCACCGCCTGAGGCGCCCCTCGAGGTCACGACGTGACCAAATGCCCTGTCCAGAGGCGAGCTCGCTGGGGACGATCCCTCGATGACTCGGGCACAGAGGACTGTCGCGACCGGCAGAACGGTCCCCACCGGGCACGCAATGGCGGCCGCAGAGCAGGCCGTCGCCGTCCTCGAGAGGCTGCCCGAAGTGGAGCGGGCCACCTACGCCGGCGCTCTTCGGAGGATGTGTGACGCTGTGGACCGAGTCGAGATCGTGGCCGCGTCAACTGATCCTGGGCCCGTCGTGTCAGCCTTCTGCGCGATGGGACTCATCGCGCGCATCGATAGGCGCGATGAGTCCTCGGCTACCGGGTCGACGCGGGGTGGCCTTCCCATCCACCTGCACGTCTGCCGTCCCCGACGTTGGGGCGCGGCCCTCCTGCACCACACCGGTCCCCCAGAGCACCACCTCGAGCTCCAGCAGATAGCGCGGCACCTCGGCTACCGCCTTGCCGAGGACGGGCTGTTCGATGCCGAGACCACCAACATGGTCGACGCGCGGACCGAAGAGCACATCTACCGCCGCCTCGGGCTGGCCTACATCCCCCCGACCCTGCGATCAGGCGCAGGGGAGATCGACGCCGCCCTGCACGACTCGGTCCCCACGCTGGTCGACTGCTCGAACATCCGCGGAGACCTGCACCTGCACCCCGATCCAGCGCTCGGGCTCGCCCCTTCCGCACGAGGGCACGACCAGGCGATCGATGGTTCTGACCTGTGGCGCGGCCTCGTCGAGACTGCCCGCGCGTCCCAGTACCGATACCTCGCGCTGGTCGACAGGTACGTGGCGCGATCCCCCACCGCATGGATGACCATGCCGCCGGACGCCCCGGCCCGGCCACGTCCGCCGCCTGTCGATGACAGCACCATCTTCGTGCTTCGCGGCCTCGAGGTGGAGCTCGGGCCCGACGGTTCCCTCGAATGCCCGAGCGGCACCCTCGACGAATGCGACGTCGTGATCGCCTCGATACGGTCCCATCTGGACCAGAGCCCTGCCGCGATGACCTCGCGCCTGGTGCGCGCGTGCCAGAACCCCCGCGTCAACATCATCAACCACCGCACCGGTTGCCTCGGCAGTGCGCGGCCACACCTCGGGTTCGATCGTGAGGTCGTATGTGAAGCTGCTGCCAGCACTGGGACAGCCCTCGAGATCACAGCTCTCGGGGACCGGTTCGGTCCCTCGGTGGAGTTCGGCCAGCATGCACGCGGGGCAGGTGTGCTCTTTTCGATCACGACCGACGCGAGCTCTGCCGTCGAGCTCTCGGCCATGCGCTTCGGTGTCGCCAGGGCGCAACGATCCTGGGTCGGACCCAAGCAGGTGATCAACACCTGGCCGATCGCGAAGCTCCGCAGGTTCCTCGCGAAGGGCCGACCGGTGCCAGATGCCCGATACGAGCACCCCAGGGCAGACCTCTCCGGTGGTGGCGAGGTGCACGCCGGTGCACCCTGAACCGCAGCCGGCTGACCGCGGTGTCGGCCATGCCCTGCCTTGCGCCTGGGCTCGCGTCCCATCCTGAGGACGAAGAAGCGGCCGCCACCGGGCCCGCCTCAGCGGTAGCCGGTCAGCCTGTGAAGCGCGGATAGGCGACCGAAGCGGTGGCGGGTGCTGGCACGAGCGACCCTGATGGTGCCGTGCCCGGGGGCTGGGTCGAGGTTCCCGGCGTTGCCGGAACCGTGGTGCTCGTCGGGGCGAGGGGCAGGCCCTTGCAGGTGTTGGTCGATTGAGCTGTGAGCACCGGAGCTTGGGTGGCCGCTACCAGGCCCGTCCCGGTCGCCTGCCACTGGTCTAGCGGGAGCACCGCTGGCAGGGGAACCGAGCCGTCGTCAAAGGTGATGTTCAGCGTCGTCTGGGTGGAAGCACCGAGATGAACGGTGAGCTTGCGGACCCCTGTGTTCGGCGTGTTCTCGGAGGGTTGCGGCGAGCCCGGCAGCGCCACGGCTTCTTGGACGCTGAACGACGCGCCCGCTGGCGCGCCGAGGTGTGCGCGGATCGTCTTGCCGTTCTGCTCGAGGATCGCTGTTCTTCCCCCGTCGGTCAGCTGGATGCTGGCCCTTGTGTGCATGAACCACCACACGTCGGTGTCCGATGTGAGCCCCAGCTCGTCCTGCACGACCACCTGGTGGCCACCGAACAGGCCGACGCCTCGACGCGTAGGGGTGCCACGGTACGCACCGGTCAGGTCGACGATCGAGAACGCGTCGTTGCTGGCGGCCCGGTACGTGACGATCTTCGCGTTCGCGGCCGGGTCCTGGTCTTCGCACGCGTCGGGATCCAGCACGAGCGTGTTGTGGCCTTCGGCGCGGCTGCGGTAGTAGGTCCACCTTCGGCCGCCAGGGTTGCTCTCCCAGTACCCAGGCACGTTGTAGTTCTCCTTGCCGAGGTCGATGGCCCATCGTTCACCCATCGCCTCGAACACGAAGGATCCCGTGTCGAGCTGGTTGTGGTTGAAACCGGGGCGCCCGCCCTTCGCACCCACCCACCACTGGTCGGGGCCGGACCACCCGCTCCGGGCAGACGAGACGTCGATGCCCGCGAAGAGCCGGTCAACTGGCAGCACTTCGGGCGCGCCGCCGGGCCTGTACCACACGACGTCGAGGGCGGACGGCTCGGCGTGGGCAAGCTCGTATGTCCGGTAGGCCTCTCTTCCGAAACGATCCGCCAGCCAGAACATGAACGGAACCGCCGGGCCGTACCTGGGCTCTCCGTCGTCGGCCCAGTTGTAGCGCTGACCGGTGGGGCCCGTGAGGTGGATCGGCACCTCACCGGTCTGGGACAGGCCGTCGACATCGGACAGCCCGAAGTCGGTGCCAAGAGCTGACCGCATCCCGGTCAGCAGGTAACCCGTGTACTCGGTCGCGTACTCCCAGTAGCTGACCCCCTCGGGCCAGCCGCCGTCGGGCGCGTAGTGATCCAGCGCGTACGGGAGCCGTGTGAGCGCCTCGTGCGCTACATAGGAGGCGAGCTGGGGCTGGACATCGCCTATGGCGAGCGCACCGAGAGTCTCACCCCCGTTGACGACGTTGTTCCAGTTGTGGTCCGCGATCACCCAGTACGACACGAGCAACGGGGCTGTCCCCGCATAAGAGTCACGGGCAGGGCCGAGCCCCTTGTCCGCGATCGCCTGTTCGAGGGTGCTGCGCTGGCCCGGGTCGAGCCACGAGTAGAACCAGTCGTACCCGATCGACACTGCGTGGGTCATCTCGGCTGTGTCGAGGAAGTGGATCGGGTTCCAGTCGGGGAACGACGTGACTGCTGCCAGCTCGGCCCACGCGCGGGCTGCGACCGATGGGTCTCCGTCGACCAGCCAGACCAGGCCCAGGTCATACATCCTCCGCACTGCCTCCCTGCAGACCTCGAGCAACCGGTAGCCGTCCGGCTTGGTGTAGGTCAGCAACGGCGCTCCCATCAGAGCCGCCACCCTTGCCTTGACCGCTGCATACATGGCTGCGGTCGTCGGGTCGTTGACGACGCGCAGCTTCAACGCCGGGATGTCATCTGAGGTGAGGATGAGCCGGGGGTGACCCGCGCGAAGCCCGTTGAGCACCTGGTCCTCAGCCGGGATCGCAAGATCGCGTGCTGCCAGCGCCGGGATGGACGCACCTGCGGCACGCACCGGCTGGGCGGTAGCGGACACAAGGACCGCCACGGCCACCGCGAGGGCAGCCAGCGGCATCCGCAACTTGCACACGTCAGCTCCCTCCTTGGTGTCCCGCGGGGAACCGATGCTACCTGCACGGATCTGGCTGGTCCCGGTCAGGCATGCCGTCGGCTTGCGGCATCCCAACTGAGCCTGACGCCGTCACAGCCCTGGTCGCGTTCTCATCGGGCACCACGCGCCTGCGCATCTGGCCTGGTCGATCCGCCGACCCGGTCCCGTCAGGCCAGTGCTGCCCGTAGGGCTGTGTGAGCGTGGCCCTGCGTGGTCACCCCGTGAATCGGGGCACCGCCACTGCCGCCGATGCGGCCGAGCGGC
This sequence comes from Microthrixaceae bacterium, assembly GCA_023264915.1. Taxonomy (GTDB): domain Bacteria; phylum Actinomycetota; class Acidimicrobiia; order Acidimicrobiales; family Acidimicrobilacustridaceae; genus JACPNV01. The sequence goes on from JAHFUU010000026.1 coordinate 6,804, forward strand.
TCGCCCCTCCGGTTGACCCTCCCGTGCCCGAGGTGCTCGATGACGCTGCGGTGCTCGGCACCGGTGTCGCCGTGGTGGTCGTGGACGGCGGGGGCGGCTGCGGGCCCACCGGCTCGCAGGGGAACGGCACCGAGCTGGGATCGGTCAGCGGCGCGTAGGCATGGTCGAGCAGCGTCGCCGAGGCAGCGGTCACCTCGGGGTACTCGACGTCACCTTCGGTGACCATCCCCCAGTTGTCGTCCTCACCGTCGAAGCGGCCGGCAGCCGGCTCGTCAACCATCTCGAACCAGTGCGTGCCGACCACATACCCGGTGTTGATCGCGCAGTCGACGTAGTTGACGAACTTGGCAGCTCGCGTCTGTTGGGTGTCAACGACGACCTGGAACGGCGGCCATGTGTTCGGAAGGCCCGAGTCCATCGCCCGGTAACCGAACTCTGAGACGAGCATCGGCTTCGAGGTCAGGTCGTACCAGGCGCGGAGCGTGTCCGCGACAGGGATCTGCACCGGGCCCAGCTTGCTCAAGGCGTCTGCCCATTCAGGCTTGACGTCATACCAGTTGACCGAGAGCACATCGACGTGGCGAGCCGCGGCTGACGCCACCTCTGGGGTCGTGAGCTGGGTCAGGAAGCGGGCACCGAGGTTGAGATGGTTGGGGTCCGCGGACTTCAAGGCGGCGTCGGCGACCGAGAAGTAGCGTTCTGCCACCACCCCTGCCCACTCGGCTCGGGTGGCCGCAGCGCCCGGGCCCGAGTCGGTGATCTCGGTGGATGCCTCGAAGCTGGCCCAGTCAGTGGCCACAGAGGAGAAGTCCGCAGCGAACGCAGCGAAGTCGCCCCCGTACCGTGCTTTCAACCAGCCCACCAGGTATGACTTGCCTGCCGACGAGGCGTCACGTTGGGAGTAGATGTCGAGCTGGTCCCACAACCGCCAGTCGCGTGCCCAGTGCAGCTCGTTGTCGAGGAAGTACCCGACCAGCCACGGGTCATCCTTGTGGGAGGTGCCCACCGACGCTGTGGTGGACTGCACCCCCGACACCCAAGCCGGTGACCAGAAGTCACTCATCTTCCCCGTTGCGAAGTCCTGGCCGGCAAGGTTCAAGATGACCGTGTAGGCGACGCCCCGGCCGTTGAACAGACCAACATCGCTCCACCCACCGAGGGTGTTGATCCCCCAGCTGCCAAACCGCGGCACCTGCGCGTCGGCCCACGCACCCGAGGACCCGTACTTGGTCGCGACGGTCTGCGCATAGGCGGCGTTGCCGTTCTTGTCGACGGTCCCGACGGTGTCGACGTGGTTGAGGCCCGCTGAGTAGAAGGGGTGACCTTCGGGAGTGACGAGCCACCATCTGTTGTCGTGCTGGGTGACCCGGAAGTAGCCCGTGGCCGGAAGCGACAGCACCGAAGCGCCCCCGTACTGGTCAAGTGCCGCGGTGGGTGCAGCAGTCGGACCGAGAGCGTCTGCGTCCACACCGATCTGCTGGCCCACCAGGATCGATGCGCCTGCCAGCAGGCCGACCGCGATGACCCCGCTGAACCTCTTCGATGATGGCAACGTCTTCCCCCTCGGCTGGCGTGGTGGCTCCGGCAGGCGTGGCGTGCTCGCCGTCTGGTTCGCGATCCCGCACGACCGCCAGGTCCGCGAAGCCTACTTCGGTGACCCGTTTCAGAGTCCTCGGGTCACCCGGGCTCAGATGGGGTGACCGGTCCGGGCACCTCGGTGGTCAGGTGGGCTCTGAACCACTCGGTAGTCAGCCCGGCAACCGCCTGGAGTGCTCCGGGCTCCTCGAAGAGGTGGCTTGCGCCGGGGACGACCTCGAGGCGGGCCTGGCAGCGCATCGAGTTGAGGGTGCGGCGGTTGAGCCTCAAGATGTCGGTGTCGTTGCCACCCACGACGAGCAATGTAGGTGCCTCGAGTGTTCCGAGCACCGCGAGGGCAAGGTCTACCCTGCCACCCCTGCACACGATTGCCCTGACGCGGTTGGCCGGGTCGGCCGCGGCCACCATGACCGCCGCCGCACCTGTGCTCGCGCCGCAGTAACCGATGGGAAGGCCCGCGGCTTCGCGCTGGCCCGCCAGCCACCGGGTTGCTGCGGTCACACGACCCGCCAGCAGGGCTATGTCAAAGGCGTGCACCCGGTTCGCTGATTCCTGCTCGGTGAGCAGGTTGAACAGCAGTGTGCCGAACCCGGCTTCGTTGAGGACCGACGCCGTCAACAGCGCCCTCGGACTGTGCCGGCTGCTCCCGGTCCCGTGCGCAAAGACGATCATGCCCAGGGAACCGTCGGGGATCATGAGGTGGCCTTCGAGATCAGCGGCTTCGACGGGTATCTGAACATCGCCGCCGGCCGAATGGCTGGTGAGGTTCCCTTCGAGCAACGAGCACCCTTCCTGGCTCTGTCGGCCTGTCCATCGCACCCGACTCGGGAGGTCAGGTCACGATGCTGCACGACCCACGAGGCCCTTTGACCCTAGTCCCAGGCCGCTGCCGCCGGCACGATGTCCTCATCAGGCCGAATCGGAGGTAGCCGTGTCGCTGATCGAGCTCGAGGATGTGGGCCGTGCCTACGAGACCGTCTCGGGCACGGTGCGGGCATTGGACCACGTCGACCT